>NZ_JBFTNV010000006.1:0-263701 GCF_056397645.1 Rhizobium sp. 05L429
GATCGACCTCCCCGGCGCTGTGACTAACAACCTCTGTCAGGGTTTCGGTCGCCAAGCGGAGCCAAGCTCTTCCAGCGCGAGTCGATACATGACGCGCAGGACGGCATTCCCCGGTCGGTGGCGATCGAAAATATCAGGATCATCGCAGAGAACGGCGATCGTCCTCTCTGCCAGACGCTGCTTAATCGCCTCATCTGACGAAAATCTACCGGCCAATTGCAACAGGAAGGAACGAAATTCGGCATTTTCTAGGGCCACTATCGCGGTCTCACTCGTCGCGCAGACGGGAGCACATATCCACCCTCAGTCGTCACTGTCTACACATTCGGTTAGTGACGATATGGCAAGCATACGCCTGTTCCTACCAGAGTCGATCCCGTCGCCCATAGAGGGCTCATCCTTTCCAGCCGCGCTTCCGACAAAAGTCCTCAGCAGCCTCATACGCGGTGGATTTATCAACGAAAGGACCAAGAAAACCGACCGTCTCACGAAAGGTGACGACAACCATCTTTGTGAAGGCATCGTAGAAAATAAGCATGTTCGATTCATAGGGGACAGTGGTGGACATGATGTGCTCCGCACCGCGAGAGCTCACTTATCTCCCAGCCGCCAGGATCCCGGCGATCAGTATAAACTAGGCCTTACCCCCGAAAGATCGACCCCACCACCCTCACAGGGGGAGGTGCGCTCATGACGTCTTCGATCGCCGCCATGCACGTCGCCAAGAAGCAGATGGGTCTCGACGACGACACCTACCGCGCCAAGCTCGTCCGGATCACCGGCAAGCAATCTGCCAAGGATATGACCGAAGGCGAGCGCCAGAAGGTGCTCACCGTTTTCCGCAATGAAGGTTTCGCATCTGCTCCAGCAGTTCGGCGAGCTGACGGCCGGCAGAAGCTGACCGGCAAGTTTGCCAAGAAGCTGCAGGCACTGTGGATTGCCGCCTGGAACCTTGGGATCGTCCGCGATCGMGACGATGCAGCGCTGATCGCCTTCGTCAAGCGTCAAACCGGCATCGATCACACTCGCTTCCTTGTCCATGCCGATGATGCCAGCCGGGCGATCGAAGCCCTGAAAAGCTGGATCCGCCGCGAGGCCGGCGTCTCCTACGGCAACACGAACGGCCACGACTGGCTTTCCGCCGATGGCGCGAAGGTGGCATGGGCGCAGTGGAAGATCCTGACGCCCGGCGCCGGTCTGATGGTGCGCAAAGGCTTCGATGCCGAGGTCTCGCGGTTGACTGGCGCGATCCTGCTTCAGGACGTGAAGGGTTCGGGCTGGCAGACGGTCATGAACCATTTCGGCGAGAAGATCCGGGCGGGGAAGTGATCCCCGCCGTCCTCGATTGTCCCCTCTGAAAGGAATATGATCATGCACAATGCCATGCCCTTGTTTGAGAGTTCCGAGTTGGCGTCCGTTAGAGCGCAGTGTGAGGAGCTTTTAAAAAAGCTTCAAAGGGGCGGCGTGGATGCCCGTATCCGGATCGGAAGGGAAAACCGACTGAAAGCGCTACGCGTGAAGCAGATGCAGCTGGAAGTTCGCCTCGACCACGGGGATGCGAAGTGAGCGATCTTACCTCCGAGTTGCATGATGCCCTTGGCGACGCCGGCTTCCTGAAGCTGACCGATGCCCATGGCGGGATCCGGATCTATATCCCGAAGGATCCGCACGGCTCAGCACTGGCGGGCGACATCGGCATTGACAATGCCGCCCGCCTATCCAAGATGTTCCCCGGTGGCTATATCCGCGTACCGGTTGCCCGTGAGTTTCGAGCCCGTCACTATCGCCGCCAGGGCGAAAGCAATTCGATGATTGCCCGCCGCCTCGGCCTGTCGGAGACCGGCGTTGAAAAGCTCTTCAGCCGTGCGCCGAAAGAGCCGGTCAAGAGCAAGAAAGACACCCGACAGATCGAGATGTTCTGACCCGCCCGACACGGCGGGCCTGATTACCCATTTCGCGCGCGCGTATGTTGCCCCGACGTTTCGACCTCGGGGCTTTTTCATGTCTTCTCTACAGCAGCGCCTGACCGCGCGTATCGACGCCAGCACGATTAAGGCGATCGTTCCTCCAGTCACGAATAAGATTGCGCAGCAGCGTTCCATCATTGAGCAGTTCGCCGAGCTGCTGCCTGCGATGCTTGATCGCTTCGAAGTCGATACGCCTTTGCGCATCGAACACCTTTTGGCGCAGACCGCGCATGAGAGTGACCTTTTCCTTGTCACCGAAGAATACGCCAGCGGCGCAGCCTACGAAGGTCGGGACGATCTCGGTAATACGAAGCCCGGAGACGGAAAGCGCTTCAAGGGTCGTGGGCTAATCCAACTGACCGGCCGTGCAAACTACAAGCGTTTCACCGCCTGGATGCGCGGCACAGTCCCCGACTGCCCGGACTTTGAAGCCGAGCCGGAACTGGTTGCGACGTTCCCCTGGGCGGCGTGGTCCGTCTTCTTTTTCTGGTCTTCGCACAAGCTCAACGCCTATGCCGATCGTGATGACCTGGTCGCCGAAACGAAGGTCATCAACGGCGGCAAGAACGGGCTCGCTCATCGCGCCGAGCTGCTCGTCAAGGCGAAGACGGTCATTGCCGGCTTGCAGGGCATCGAGATGTCTGGCCGTCAGATCTTCCCCGTCATCAATCGCGGTATGTCAGGGCAGGCCGTCGAGGATCTCCAGCGCGCCCTTGGAGCTGCCGGCTTCTATCTGCAGTCGATCGACGGGCAGTTCGGCGCCGCGACTGAAGGCGCTTTGAAGCTCTTCCAGCGGGCGCGCGGCCTCACTGTCGACGGCGTTGCCGGCCGGGAAACCCTCGCGGCTCTTGAGCCGTTCATGAAGGGCTGACCATGCGCGCTCCGAAACCCGCCTATACCACGACGAAGCGCGCCATCTGGCTCAACTCCTTCATGGCTTGGCTCGTCATCCTGATCCTTGCCATCGGTTCTGTCATTCAAGGGCAGGCGCTGGGTTTCGCATCGGTCGCGGTTCCCTCGCTTGTGCTTTTGATCGCCGGCACGCTCGGCATCCATCGTCACTACGGCTCCCGCGACATGGAGCTGATGCAGCGCGGAGATCAGAACTGATGGAGATCTTCGGTTTCAAGGTCGGTCAGGCCGCCATCATCGCAATCGCAACGGCGGCTTTAATGCTTGCGGCGGCGGTCGTCTTCTATCTGGCGATCGACAAGTTCGACGGCATTATCGTTCGGGCGGTCCAACTGGAGCGCCAAGAGCGCGACGCCTATTGGCAGTTGGAAATCCAGAAGTCCAACACCAAGGTCGCCGAGGCCCTCGCCGATCAGGCGCAGAAAGTCATCCAGATCCAGGCGGATGCCACAGACCGCGTCAACGCGGCATCTCAACAGCTCGAAGAAGTGAGGAAACGGAATGCGCAATTGCCTCCGGCTACTGGCGTTGGCCTTGATGGCGCTCGCAGCAGCCTCTTGCCAAAGTGACGACAAGCCGGCGCCGGCCGTCGTGATCAGCAGAACCCTGCCAGTCGCGTTGCCGCCCGAGGCTCGCAAGGTCACGCCGGCGCTGACGCCGCCTGTCGACCGTGACCGGTCACCGGATGAAGTCCTTATCGACTGGTCTTCGGATCGGATCGCACGGAACGTTGGCGAGTATCGCCGCGCCGCCTGCGTTGCCGCCGTCGATGCCAGCAACACGGCCGGAGTTCGGTAATGGAAGCGAAAGACTTGCAGTCCTGGGGCGCGATCATTCTCGCCTTGATCGCCATCTTCGGCCACCTGAAGGGATATTTTTCGTCCGGCGAGAAGTCCATCTCCGACAAGGTCGGCAAGCTGGAGACCAAGGTCGATGGGCTCGAAGCGCGCATCGAGTCTCATGCGTCGCGCATCCAGAGCATTGAAGGCGAGCTGCGCCACCTTCCCGATCGGGAGGCTTTTCATCGCCTGGAGCTGAAGATGGCCGATCTCACCGGACAGTTGAGCACAATGACAGAGCGGCTGAAGCCGATGGAAGCGATCGGCGAGCGCCTGCAGGAACTACTTCTTGAGAGGGCTAGATGAGCGGAGATATCGGCGTCGATTACGACAAGATCATGCGCGAGGAAGCGCGCCTCGTCATATTGAGGGCGCTGGCCGAGCAGGTCAACGAAACGCTATCCAGCTCAATGATGGAGCCGGTACTGCAGCGTTTCGCGATCTACCAGGAGCGCCCGTGGATCCACGGCGAGATTGAATATCTCCGCAACATGGGCGCYGTGACCGTCGTCCAGGCAGGCACGGTCAAGATCGCGACGCTGACGGCACTCGGCCAGCGTCATCTCGATCGCCACGTTGTTATCGAAGGCGTGAAGCGTCCGTCCAGGCCGGGAGCGTAACATGGCGAGGAAAGGTCGCGGCCGGCTGACGTCAATCCAAACGCTGCCGCCTGAGTGCAACCATGTGGTCATGTGGGCTGCGGCCGAGCTGCAGGACAGCAGCAGGACACAGCTCGACATCTACAAAGAGTTTGTCACCAAGCTGGAGGAGCTGCAGCGGCAGAGCCGGGGTGAGCTGGAATTCAAGATCCCTAGCTCGTCCTCGTTCAATCGCTATTCCATCAATCTCGACGCTATGACCCGCGACCTGAACGAGACGCGGGAGATGGCGGCCGCGATTTCTGACACGTTCGATCCCGAGGAGAGCGACGATCTCACGCTGGTCGCGGCCGAGGCGATCAAGGCGCTGATCTTCACGATGCTGCGGACCCAACGCGGCAAGATCAATTCCAAGGATGCCAAGCAGCTCGCCGACGCGCTGCGATCGGCAACGCATGCGCAATCCGTCTCGACAGCTCGCCGCGACAAGATCGAGGCCAAATTCAAGGCCCAGGCGGAAAAGACGATCGAGAAGATCTCGAAGGAAAAGGGCATGTCGGCCGATACGATCGCGCAGCTGCGGCGTGATTTCCTCGGCGTGAAGCCGAAGAAGAAAAAGGATGCCGCATGAGCGAGGCCACGATCTGCCCGCACTGCAAAGGCATCGGCCAGAAGGTCAAGCGGGTGACCTATCGGCCGAACGGGACGATCTCCAGCATCGTCTATGACCTGAAGGCCAATTGTGATCCGTGCCGTGGCACTGGGGTGACAATCGCGAAGAGAGAAACACCATGCTCCTGAAGATCGGTAAGGCCATCGGCCTGACGCTCCTGCTTGCCGTCATTTCTCATGCCATAGCCTTCCTGCTGTTGATCATCATACCCGGCGTAGCGGCGGCTTTGTTCGTTTCGCCGCTCGTCATCTTGAGCTGCGTCCTAATCCTCGGTTCGGCCGTCTGGTCGATCCTTGCCATCTTCATCCCTGTCGAAAAGGCCAACCGGTAATGGAGGCTGTTGTCGCCGAAGATATCGTCATGACGCGCGATCCGGCGAAGCTGCCGGCCGAGCTGTTGCGCGGCGCCGACATTCCTGACGATCTCGATCCGCTCGCCGAGGGGGTTTTGATGCGCCACCAGGCCGACTGGCTTGAGGACGATCGCGACCTGAAGGTTTGCGCCAAGGGGCGGCGCACCGGGATCACATTTGCCGAGGCGCTGGACGATACCTTGATCGCCTCGGCCGCCCGATCGGCAGGCGGGCAGAACGTTTTCTACATTGGCGACACGAAGGATAAAGGCCGCGAGTTCATCGGCTACGTGAAGCATTTCGCTTACACCGTCGCCAAGGAAATCGCCGCGATCGAAGACAGCATCTTCATCGATGAGCGGGAAGACGGCACCACGGCCTTCATTTCCGGATACCGCATTTCCTTTGCCTCGGGCTTCCGGGTCGAAGCGCTATCGTCCAGGCCCGAGAACATCCGTGGTCTGCAGGGCACTGTCGTCATCGACGAAGCCGCATTCCACAAGAGCGTCCATGAGGTGCTCGACGCGGTCAACGCGCTCCTGATCTGGGGCGGCAAGATCCGCGTCATCTCTTCTCACAACGGCTTCCTCAATCCGTTCAATCAGCTTTGCCTGGACGCCCAGGCCGAGAAGATCCCGTTTTCCTATCATCACATTCCATTCCAGGCGGCGATCGACAACGGATTGTTCCGGAAGGTCTGCGAGCAGAAGGGTGACCCCTGGACGCAGGAAAAGCAGGACGCCTGGGAAAACCAGATCCGCGGAGCCTATGGCTCGCGAACCGCGAAGATGAAACAGGAGCTGGACGCCATCCCGGCCGAGGCCGAGGGCGCAGCACTCACCCGCGTTTTGATCGAGAGCTGCATGTCTCCTGACATTCCGGTCATCCGCTGGGATCGTAACGACGACTTCAAAAACCTGTCGGATGAGGAGCGGTACCGGCAGGCCATGGAATGGTGTGAAGACGTTTTGAAGCCTGTTCTAGACCGCCTCGATCCGGATCTGGAACATGCCTTCGGCGAGGACTTTGCCCGCAGCGGCGATAAAACCRCGATCATTCCGGTGGCGATAGGCGGCGACCTGGTGCGCCGGGCTTGCTTTGTCCTGGAGCTGAAGAACATCCCGTTCGATCAGCAGCGCGACATTCTTTTCTATGTGGTCGACCGCTTGCCGCGTCTGATGGGCGGCGCCCTCGATGCGCGCGGCAACGGCCAGTATCTCGCCGAGAAGGCTCGCCAGCGCTATGGCGAAATCGTTCACGAAGTCATGCTGTCGGGCGCCTGGTATCTGACCAACATGACCGCCTATGTCGAAGCCTTTTCCGACAAGACGATCCTCCTGCCGCGTGACGCTGACGTGCTGGCCGACCACCAGGCGCTCGCCTACGTCAATGGTTTCATCAAGGTTCCGGACGGCCATTCGATGAAGGGCGCCGATGGGTACGACCGTCACGGCGATACCGCACCGGCTGGAGCGCTGGCGTTCTTTGCCAGCAAGCAGGAAGCGGTTGCCTACGATTACCAGACATCGCGCCCTGGTGCTGCAGCCGAACAGGCGCGGCGCGAGCGCCGCCACGACGACGATCGGCGCCGCTCGATCGACGTTCACATGAGAGGATCTCTTTGATGGCTTCATTTCGCGATTGGATGGGCCGCGTCATTCTCGGCCGTGACCTGATGGAGAAGATTGCGGAAGGTCGCGTCGGCAGTCTCCGCAATCCCTATTCCGGTCATCCTGCCGATGGCATGACGCCGCAGAAGCTTTCGAACATTTTGCGGGCCGCAGCCAACGGCGATCCAKAGGCTTATTTCGAACTGGCGGAAGACATCGAGGAGCGCGACCTGCACTATGCCGGCGTGCTCGCCACCCGCAAGCGATCTGTTTCCCAGCTGCCGATCACCGTGAAGGCGGCATCCGACGCGGCAGAGCATCAGAAGCACGCAGCCTTTCTTCAGTCGTGGATTGATGACGGGATCCTGCAGGCGGCTCTCTTCGACATGCTCGATGGGGTCGGCAAAGGCTTCTCGGTCCTGGAAAACGACTGGCAGTATCGCAACGGCTATTTGCTGCCTCGTGAAATGGCCTGGAGAACGCAGCGCTGGTTCAAGCCGGACTTCACTGACGGCGAAACGATCCTCTTGAATGACGGCGCTGCCGGCACTCCGCTGCCGGCGCACAAGTTCGTCATTCATCGCCACAAGCAGAAATCCGGCCTCACGATCCGATCGGGCATCGCCCGCGTTGCCTGCTGGGCGTGGATGTTCAAAGCCTTCACCGTGAAGGATTGGGCCATCTTCTGCCAGAATTTCGGCCAGCCGATCCGCATCGGCAAGTATGGACGTGGCGCCACGGAAGGGGAGAAGGATGTTCTCTGGCGGGCCGTCAGCGGCATCGCCGGCGACTGCGCGGCCATCATTCCACGCGAGATGATGATCGAGCTGGTCGAGGTCGGCTCGAAAGGCACATCGACCGACATGTACGAGAAACGTGCCGATTGGCTCGATCGGCAAATCTCCAAGGTCGTTCTCGGGCAGACCGCGACGACGGACGCGATCGCTGGCGGCCATGCTGTCGGCAAGGAGCATCGGCTTGTCCAGGAAGACATCGAGCGGGCGGATGCGGCATGCGTCACCACCACCGTAATCAAGCAGATCGTGCCGAACATCATCGCTTTCAATTTCGGGCCACAGGATCTCTATCCGAAACTTCGGGTCGGCCGGCCGGATGAGGTGCCGCTCGATATCTTCGCCAGCGCATTCGACAAGCTCGCTCAGCATGGCCTGACGGCCGAGGAAAGTTATCTGCGCGATCGCATGGGCATCCCGGCCCCAAAGAAGGGCGCCATCCTGATCGGTGGACGCGCAGACGCGACGCCCGGCGAACAGGAGATCATTCCGCCCGATCCGAAGAACCGGCCGCAGCGGACGGTTCACAGCGCCTTCGACCATCTCTTCAAGTCGCGCCATGCGAAAGCCAATCCGGAGGACATTGCCGACGCCCTGGTCGCAAAGCTCGAAGACGAAGCTGCCGGCGCCTTGGACGGAATGATCGACGAGGTCCGGCAGGCGGCGCTGCAGGCCGCCGATCTGCACGACCTTGCCGGCCGTCTCGCAAAGCTGCAGCTCTCGCCGGATGCGCTCGCTGAGGCGATGGCGCGGGGCATGGCGCTTGCGCATCTCGCCGGTCAGGCCGCGTTGATCGACGACATTAGGAATGGTCATGAATAGCGGGCCGCTGGCACGCGCGGGCTACTCCGAACGGGCGAGCGCCGCACTAGCCCTTAAAAACGCGTCCACGGGCTTTGAAGCAGCTTTGAAAACGGTCGTGAAGGCCATGGGAGCGAGAGGGGAGACGGTTTCGGCGATCAATCAGCCGTTCGACGAAGCTATAGCATTCTTTCGGCAAAAGGTCAGCACGCCGACCGAAAGCTGGACGGACGTATGGGATGGCGCCCATTCGAAGATGTTCATGGTCKCCGGCGCCAACACGAAGGCTATCGTCGACGACTTCCGAGGTGCGATTGCCAAGGCGCTTGAGCAGGGCACGACGCTTGAAGATTTCCGCAAGGACTTCGACAAGATCGTGAAGACCCACGGCTGGACCTACAAGGGCGAACGCGGCTGGCGCACCAGGACGATCTTTGAAACCAATCTGCGCACGGCCTATGCTGCCGGCCGCTATGCGCAGATGACGGAGCCCGACACGCTCGCCACCTTTCCCTATTGGCAATACCACCATTCCGGCGCCGTCCATCCGCGCCTTCAGCACAAGCAATGGGACGGCACCTGCCTTGCGGCCGACGATCCATTTTGGAAGGTCGCCTATCCGCCGAACGGCTTTGGCTGCGGCTGCTTCGTCACGCCGGTTTCGCGTCCTGGTCTTCGCCGCCTCGGCAAGAGCGCTCCCGATCACGCTCCGGATCTCGACCAGCTCGGAACCGATCAGCCGCTCGGCGTCGATCCGTCCTTTGCCTACAATCCCGGTCAGGCGTGGCTCCAGCAGACGGCGCCCGGCCCGAAAGCCGTCTCCGCAGACGAGGCCAATGTCGCCGTCTTCGTCAGCTCGTCCTTGCGGGGCAAATGGCCCGATGGCGCCTGGACGCCCGTTGCAACGGCTTCGAAGGAGGTCGCGGCCACGCTCGATGTCAAAGCCGGAACGGAAGTGCGTCTGTCGGCGGACACGATCCGCAGCCATGTCAAACATACGATCGCCACGCCTGCAGCTTACGGCGTCCTGCCGAAGTGGCTCGCCGAGAAAGGCAAGCTCCTGAAGGACGCGAGCGGCCGGTGGGCTTTTGTCGGGGAATTCGAAGGCAGGCTCTATCAGGCCGGCGTCAAGGTCGTGAAGAAAGGCGAGCGCGATCAGATCTATCTCGTATCGCTGCGGCGAACCGAGCGACGAAACATTCAACGAACTTTCGGGATTGAGTGGAAATGACTGCCGGGGGGCCGGAAAGCGCCTTGTCCCAATCACCCTCTGGGGGCGTGCGTCCTGCTCGGCAGTCACACCAAGAATATAAGCCCGATCGGGCGGAAAGGCAAACATGGCAGGCGCATCGCTCTCGATCACAACGCAGGTGATGGACAGGCAGGTGGTGCGCGGCTTCGAGCAGCTCCAGCACCTGATGGGCAACACGCGGCCGGTCATGGCTGCGATCGGCGTCGAGCTGGTCAGCTCCACCCATATGCGCTTCGTCACGCAAACAGATCCGGACGGCCAAGCCTGGAGATCGCTGAATACGGAATATGCCCAGGGCAAGCGCAATAGCCGGATCCTGACGGAAAGCGGCCGGCTGCGCGACAGCATCAATTCCCAGGCGAGCGCCGATGAAGTCCGCGTCGGCACCAACGTCATCTACGCTGCCGCGCACCAGTTCGGCGCGGAGATCAAGCCGAAGAATGCCTCGCATCTGTTTTTCCGGATCGGCGGCCGTCTCGTGATGACCGACAGCGTGACCTTGCCCGATCGACCGTTCCTCGGTATATCCAGCCAGGACGAAACGTCGATCGCCGAGATCGTCTTTGACTTCGTCGACCGGTACTCGACCCGGCCCTGATCCTTCCCTTCTTCTTGCGCTTGTTTCGACATGCCCGCCTTGGCGGGCATGATATCGGCGTTTCAGACATGGCATTCCGGTGCCATGGAAAAAGCGATCAATTCAATCATCCGGGCTTTGAACCAGGTCGACGCGACAGCGCCGGAATGGCTGCACCTTCTGCCGGCATCCGAGTTTACCGGCGCTGATGGCCGTGGCCCTTATGCGGCTCCGGACATGGACGCTCTGATCGCCGCCTTCAAAAAGGATGGCCTGAAGCTCGCCGTCGATGAAAATCACTCGACCGATCTCGCCGGCAAGCAGGGCCACCCGTCGCCGGCGCGCGGCTGGATCGTCGAGCTGCAGAAGCGCGACGACGGCCTTTACGGCAAGGTCGAGTGGACGCCGGAAGGCGAGCGCCTCGTGTCGACCAAGGAATATGGCTTCCTGTCGCCGGTGTTCCTGCACAGCGCGGCCAAGCCGTTCAAGATCGCGAAGATGCTCCGCGTCTCGCTGACCAACGATCCCAATCTCACCGTCCTGAAATCCCTTCACGCTCAACAGGAGACTGAAATGCTCGAACAGTTGCGGAAGATGCTCAATCTTCCGGAGACTGCCGACGAGGCGACCGTCATGGCCGCCCTCACGGCAGCGCACACGGCACAGACGGCGACCGCCGCTCTGATGTCGCGCATCACCGAAGCTGCTGGCCTCGCCGCCAACGCTGCCCCCGACGCCGTGGTTGCTGCCGTTCAGTCGAAGGGCAAAGTCACGCCGACCGAAGCCGAAAATGCCGACCTGAAGGCGCAGCTCGTCTCGCTCCAGTCGCAGTTCACGACGCTCGCCAGCTCGACGGCCAACGATAAAGCCGTGGCGGCGATCGACGGTGCAATCAGCGCCGGCAAGATCGTGCCAGCTCTGCGCGACCACATGGTTTCCCGCCACATGAAGAACCCAACCGAAGTAGAGCAGGAAATCGCCCTGATGCCGTCGCTCAACGCAGGCGGTCTCGGCAATCGCGTCCAGCCGGGCAGCAGCGACACCGGCCTCACTGCCGAGGACGACAAGGTCGCGGCCATGATGGGCATCGACAGCAAGACCTTCGGCGACAATGCCAAGGCCCTTCACGGAAAGGCTCAGTAAATGACGGCGACTACCGACATCCGCGCGAGGAAAAAGCCGGGCCATACCCGCGCTTACGCTGCTCCCGTTCTGACGGGCATCATCATCTACGGCGGCGCCGCCGTAGGTCTTACCGCTGCCGGCGCTGCGGTGCCGGCCGGCCATGTCAACGCGGTCAAGCTCTTGGGCTTTGCTGACGAGCGCATCGACAATTCGACCGGCGCTACAGGTGACCAGAACGTCAAGATCGAGAAGGACGTTCGCCTCATCCCGCTCGCTGGCGCCACCGTCGCGAACATCGGCGCGACGGTTTACGCCAGCGCCGACGACACTTTCACCCTGACCGCCGGCGCACTTCTCGCGATCGGCACCATCGACGCCATCGACGCTGACGGCGTCTGGCTCAAAACCCTTTAAGGAGCGAGCCTTGGATATCAATGCCAACACCCTGCGCGCCGTCTACACCGGTCTTTCGACCGCGTTCAACGGCCGCTTTTCCTCAGTCCAGACGTACTACTCGACCGTCGCCATGACCGTGCCGTCCTCGACCGCAATGAACGAATATCCGCGCATGGACGATCTTCCCGGTTTCCGGGAGTGGCTCGGCGATCGCATCGTTCATGACCTGGGCGGTCAGAGCTACATCATCCGGAACAAGGAATACGAGAAGACGATCTCGATCCGCCGTTCGCAGATCGAAGATGATCAGCTCGGTCTCTTCGCAACGGTCGCCGGCCAGATGGGGCAGGACTCCGCGGAATTCCCTGACCAGCTCATCTTCCCGCTGATGAAGAATGGCGAGACGATCCTTTGCTACGACAAGCAGTATTTCTTCGACACCGACCATCCCGGCTACGATGCCAACGGCCAGCTGACGGCCGTCGCCAATTACACCGCCGGCGCTGGCCCCGCTTGGTATCTGATCGACGACAGCCAGGTGATGAAGCCGTTCGTCTACCAGCCGCGCAAGCCGTTCATGCTGACGCCGATGCAGAGCCCTGACGATCCGAACGTCTTCTACCAGGGCAAGTTCGTCTGGGGTGTCGACGGACGCTGCGGCGCGGGCCTGGGGCTATGGCAGCTTGCCTACAAGTCTAAGGCGGATTTGACCGAAGCGAACTTCATGGCCGCTTATACCGCCATGACGACGATCCGCCGCCGCGATGGTTCTGTCCTCAACATCAAGCCGACGAAGATCCTTGTCCCGCCGGCACTGCGCCTTGCCGCCAAGAAGCTGCTCGAAGCCGAGCTGATCAACAACGGCGAGACGAACACGCTGGCGAAGACGGTCCAGGTCATCGACATCCCGTATCTCGCTTGAACCCGGGTGGCGGGCACTCTTGCCCGCCGAACCGTCGCCGGCGCTCCTCCTCCCAGCCGGCGACGGGTTTCTGACAAGCGGCCGAGCCGGGCCGTTTGCCTGAAACCCGAAGGAGACATCCGTGAAAGTCCAGATCATCTGCAGCTCGCCCGGCATGTGGCGCAATGGCATCCCGCATCCGGCGAGCGAGTTCTATCCGGTCGACCGCTGGAGCGAGGAAGAGCTCGAACGCTTCAAAGCCGACCATGCCTTCACCGTCCGCGAGGTCGATGAGAGCGCTGAAAACACCATGTCCGATGCTGATTTCCAGCTGCGCGTCGATGCCGAGGTCAAGCGCCTCGCAGACGCGAAGATGCTGGAGCTGCAGGGCAAGTTCGATGCTGCGGTCAAGCAGGCGACGGACGAAAAGACCGCCTCGCTGAAGGCCGATCATGACAACGCGATCCATCAACTCGGCAAGGATCTGCAGGTGTCCAACGACAAGGTCGCGGACCTCGAAAAGCAGCTCGAAGCTGCCAAGAAGAAGCCGGCGTCCACGAAATAACCCCCAAGGCGGACCGACCAAGGCGGCGGGGCGATCCGGCTCCGCCGCCAGGGCCGCCCAGGCATCGATCCAAGAGCGGGGAGCGCCGCGAGAGGGGACAACCCTCCTTAACCCCTCCCAACCGCAACGCGGCGGAAGAACTGCGGCACACCTGAAACCCAGAAAGGACTTTTATGCGTTCGTTCTACAGCATTCGAAGTATCGGCATCGGCCTCGCCGTCATCGGCGCAAGCCTCATGAGCTTGTTCCTGGTGAGCGCGCCGGCTTCTGCCGAGGTGACCAATCCGCTCGATGCGGGCTACCACCTGAAGATCCAGCAGAGGATCACAATCGATCTCGCCTATGTCGTCTTCGACGTCCTGCCGGTCGCGGAGGTCGACCGGTTCGCCGATCGCGCCGACGCGTTGCTCGCCGTTTCCGAGCTTTACCCTCTGAAGCCGGAATATGCCGAGAGCTACCAAACCAACGGCCTCAACTTCATCGACGTGCGACGGCGATGCTAGCCGCGACTTGAACCTCTCCTGACTTCGGAGGCCGGCATCGGCCGGTCTCCTTCTCCTCCAAAAACTGGAATGCACCCATGTACGCAACCGTTACCGACATGATCGCCCGCTTCGGTGAGACGCAGATCATCCGGCTTTCCCGGCCGGAAGACCGCACGGCCGAAACGGTTGACGAAGAGAAGGTCAATACCGCGATCCGCGACGCGAGCGCGTTGATCGACGGTTATATCCGTGGTCGATATTTCGCGCCGATCGCGACGCCGCCCGCCGAGATCGTCCGCGCCACCTGCATCCTTGCCCGCTACGATCTTGCCCAGGGCGAGCAGACCGATCCCTCCGAAGAAATGTCGAAGGCACGCAAGGACATCATCTCCTGGCTTGAGAACATCGCCAAGGAGCTGGTCAATCTCGACGTGCCCGCCGCAGCTCCTGCAGGCCCGGCCGTCAATTCCGGCCCCCGCATGTCCGATCGCCCGCGCATCTTCTCCGACCGCAGCTTGCGGGGCTTCTGATGGACCTCGCTTATGCACCGATCCGTCGCATGGAGCCGTCAATCGTCGAGCGCTTGCGGCTGGCCTTTCCGGCAAAGGACTTCTCGATCGAGCGCGTTCCTCAAACGCTGACGATCAAGGAATTCGAGCGCCTGGTTAAACAGGCGCCGTTCATCGGCCTCGCCTGGACCGGCATGAAACCCGATCCCGCGAGCGGCCGCATCCTGAAAGGCCAGATGCTCTGGCGTCTTGTCATCGTCTTCAAGGCTTCAAACACTCTTGAAACCCGCTTCAAAGGCGACAAGCGCGGCATCGGCCTGGACGCCATGGTCGACGTGGCGATCGCGCTCCTGCAGGCGCACGAAATCCCCGGCGTCGGCGTTGCGGCCGTCACCGGCGCCAACAGCGTCATCGCCGATGGCTGGACGGAAGACAGCGTCGTGATTGCCCAGGTCGATTTCAACGTCGCCTTCCAGATCAGTCCAGCGGCATTCCAGCTGGTGACACTCGACGACTTCGAGCGGATCGGCGTGTCCTGGTCGTTTGCCGAGGATCCCGACGCCGTTGCTGCTTCAGACGAAACCGAGCTTCCTCAGGAGTGAAACATGCTTGGATTTTTTAAGCCCGCCGAGGGCTGCACCGTTGACCAGGAAGACGGAACGCCGTGGCCCGCCGAGGGCATGGATGCGCCGAACACCTTGTTCAACCGCCGGCGCATTGCCTGCGGCGATCTGATCGAAGCCGAGCGGCCGCCAGAGCCCGAGCCGGAAGCGCCCGCCGAGATCGCCCCACACGCTGGCGACGAACTGCCCAAGACCGAGACTGAAACGCCGAAGCGCACGCGCCGGCCCACAGGAGACAAGTAAGCCATGGACTTCAATGAAATCCCCTACGACTGGCTGGAACCGGCAACCCTCCTGGAGGTCAAGCCGAACTATGCCAACATGGGCGTGCTGCCCTATCCCACAAAGGCGCTGATCATCGCCCACAGGCTGGCGACCGGCTCCCTGCAGGACGGCCAGATCGTCGAAGTCACCCGTGCCGAGGAAGGCGTTGCCCTTTGCGGTCGCGGTTCGATCGGCGCCGAGCAGATCGCCGCCTTCCGCAAGGCCAACCCGAACTCGCCGCTCTTTGTCATTTCGCTCGGCGATGCCGGCGGCGCCCTCAAGGCAACCGGCACCTTCACCTTCGCCGGCGCCGTTCCCCAGGCAACGGTCCTGCGCTTCAAGGTCGGCGGACGTCAGGTCCGCTTCACCGCTAACCCGGCGGACTCCGTATCGACGATGGCGACCGCCCTCGCCAACGCGATCAACGCCGACCTGGACAACGTGGTGACGGCCGGCGCCGCAGCCGGCGTCGTGACTTGTACCGCCCGCAATGGCGGGGAGGTCGGCAACGGCATCGATCTGCGCATCGATGCCGCAGCGTCCCCGGTACCGGCTGGTCTGACGATTACCGTCGTCGACATGGCGAACGGCGCTGGAAACCCGCTCGTCCAGCCCGCCCTCGATGTCCTGGCGAACACTTGGTTCACCGATGTCCAGATGCCGTGGGCCGATGCCACCAACATGGCCGCTCTCGCCGAATGGCTGCGCGTTCGCTACACCGCGACGTCGAAGCTCGACGTTCACGGCTTCGTCGCCCGGCGCGGCACCTACGGAACGCTCGGCACCTTCGGCCTGCTCACCAACTCGCCTAACCTGACGGCGATGGGCCTCAATCGCTCGCCGACCAGCCCGTGGATCCTCAGCGCGACGGTAATGGCACTTTGCTGCTTCCACCTCACGAACGATCCAGCTCGCCAGCTTCGCTCGCTGGTCGTTCCAGGCGTCGAGGCGCCGGCGCCGGCCGACCAGTTCACCGACAGCGAGCAGAACCTGCTTTTGAACAAGGGTGTCTGCACCTTCGACCATTTGTCGGACGGCTCGACCGTGATCTCGCGCATCATCACGACCTACAAGACGTCGAGCCTCGGCATCGCCGACCGCGCCTGGCTCGACATCATGACGCCGAAGACGCTCTCGCGGATCCGTTACGATTGGGCCGCCTACGTCTCCCTGCAATATCCGCGCTCGAAGCTGGTCGATGACGAAAGCGATGCTGCCAACGCCAGCCGCTTCGATGATGACGAGGACGCCGGCAGCGCCGTCGTCACGCCACGCCGCATGCACGCCTCCTGGGGCGCCCGCTGCAAGCTCTATGGCGACAAGGTCTGGATCGAGAGCGTCCGCGACACGGTCAAGGCGAGCGTCTTCCAGCGCTCTGCCGACGACAAGAACCGGCTCGAAAGCCGTCAACAGATCAGGATCGTCGGCAACCTCATGGTGCTCGCCGGCTCTCTTGAATTCCAGGTGTAAGGAGAAAACAACACCATGGCTCAGGTACTGGGTATCGTGGATATCGTCTGGCGCGGACGAAATATCCCTGTCGAGAAGGGCGCCAAGATCAAGGTCGGCGGCATCAAGAACAATGCCGTCCCCTATGGCCGCAAGGCCGGCCGGGCGCAGGAGTTCGAAGCTTCCGAGGTCACGGCGACCACCAATCTGGAAGCCGGCCAGCGCTGGGGCAATCTCTGGGATCCGAGCGAAGGCGAGCTGCAGGTTGTCTGCGACACCGGCCAGACCTTTGTCTTCGGCGATGCTTTCCTCACAGACATTCCGGAAATCACCGGCGGCGAAGGCGGCAAGGTCGAGCTGAAATGGGCAGGCAGTGCACCCGAGGAGATCCTGGCATGACGACGGCACTCACCAAGGCAAGCACCATCAGGATCGACCTGGACGAAGACGCGGACGGCAAGCCGGTCGACACGGTCGATCTGGATAGCCCGGTTTCGCTCGACGGCAAGCGCGAGAGCGACGTCATCGACGAAGATGTCAACCCGCTGGATCGACTGCCAGACGACGCCGTCCGTAACAGGGACGGCTCGGTCACCCTGCCGCTGAATTTTGAGGTGACCCTTCGCACAAAGAAGGATGGCGCTATCAAGGAGCGGGTCTTCAAGGATCTGGTCTTCTATCGCCTCAACKGGGCGAACCAGCGCGCGATCGCAGCGGCCAGCGACGAACATCAGATCGTTGTGTCCTTCGCCTGTTCGACCCGTCTCAATCAGGCGATCATGAATGCGCTCTACGACAAGATGGACCTTTCCGACATCGCTCGGGCGGGGCGTGTGATCAATTTTTTCGTCACCAATGGCCCCAAAACTGGCGGCTAATGCTCGGCGCTATCGCTGACGGGACATCGTTTTCGGCGTCGGACATAGACGGTTTCGACGCCGAGACCCTGACTTTCTGGTGGAACTGCATAATGGAATGGCGGGAGCACGCCAAAACCTTGGGGGCTTAAATGGCAAGGTCGATGGCGCTGGACGTCCTGGTCCGTCTTAGGGATCTTCTTTCATCGCCGTTGCGCAGTCTTCGCCGCAGCATCCAGGGCGTCGTCGACACGGCCAAGAAGATCGGCCTTGTCGGCACGGCGATTGCCGCCATCTCCTTCATGCAGCCAATCAAGGAGGCGGCTGCGTTTCAGCAGTCGCTTCTTGATATTGCCTCGACCTCCAATAAGACCGGCGCGCAAGCCTATCTGATGGTCGATGAGCTGAAAGGCAGATTTGAAGATCTCGCCTTCACGGTTGGTCAGACTTCCGAGACCATCGCCAAGGGCTCCGGCAAGATGATCGCCGCCGGCCTCGATGAGCAGCTCGTCAACAATTCCCTGAAGAGCATCGGCCGCGCCACAAAGGCAGCGAATGCCGAGTTTGACGACATGGCGGGCGTTGCGATCTCGCTCCTGCAGACCTTGAAGCTTCCGGCTGACCAGCTCGACGACACATTCGCCGGCCTGATCGTTGCCGGGAAGGAAGGTTCCTTCGAGCTGAAGGACATGGCGAAGTATTTCCCGACGCTGACCGGCCAGATGGCCAAGCTCGGCATTACCGGCCGCAGCGCTGCAACCCAGCTTGCCGCCATGCTCGAAATCGCCCGCAAGGGAACCGCGGATCCGGCCGAGGCGGCAAACAACCTCAACAATTTCCTATCGAAGATCACGGCGCCCGAGACAGTGCGCAACTTTGAGAAGATGAAGGTCGATATCGTCGGCGTCATGCAGGATGCCGMCACCAAGGGCATCAACCCGATCGAGGCAGTCATCCAGAAGATTTCCAGCCTGACCGGCGTTTCCGGCAAGGAAATCGAAGGCCTGATGAAAAAGGCGAAGGCTAGCGGGCTCGAAGGCGCCGACGCACTGGAAGAAGTGCGCAAGCAGCTCGAAGCCATCCACGGCGCCAGCGCGCTTGGCGGGCTCTTCTCCGATATGCAGGTGATGGGCTTCCTGATCCCGATGCTCGGCAACATCGACGAA
The DNA here is from genome assembly GCF_056397645.1 of Rhizobium sp. 05L429. Classification (NCBI taxonomy): domain Bacteria; kingdom Pseudomonadati; phylum Pseudomonadota; class Alphaproteobacteria; order Hyphomicrobiales; family Rhizobiaceae; genus Rhizobium; species Rhizobium sp. 05L429. Next base: position 18,717 of record NZ_JBFTNV010000006.1, read on the forward strand.
TATAAGCGCATTCGCGATCGGGTGGCCGAGGCGACCGGCGCGATGACCGACAAAGACTTCGAGACACAGATGCGGAGCCTCAATACGCAGCTCCTCATCTTCKGGGAAGTTGGCACACAGGCATGGCGCGAAGTCGGGTTTGCTTTCGGAACGTGGTTGCCGCCGATCAATGACGGCCTGCAGGCGGTGTTGAAGTGGCTGCGGGATCTCGACGCCTCGACGGGTGGCATGGTCAAGCAGAGCCTTGCATGGGCCGGCGCCGGCGTCCTGGTCGCGGCAGCGCTCGGCGCGCTCGGCTTAATCCTGCCGATTATCGGCGCTGGCCTGTCGGCCGTCGCTGCCTTGGTCTCGCCTGTCGGCCTCGGACTGGCGGCGATCGCCGCCGGCGCGATGTACGTCTATCGCAACTGGTCGAGCTATGGCCCGCGTGTCACGCGCCTTTGGGAGCGGGCAAAGACCGGCTTCTTCCAACTCGCCGACGGTGTGCGCGATCGCGGCCGCAGGATTATCGACGCCGGCCGCGAGATCTACACCCGTTATGCGCCGATGGTCCGGCAAGGTTTCGAGAGCGCCTGGTCTGACGTCCAGGCCGGTTTGAAGAACCTTCAGCCGCTATTCGAAGGCTTTCAGAAGGGCCTTAATTTAAAGTTCGACCTTTCTGGCCTGACGATCGACGATGCCAAGCTTGCTGCCTTTAAGGCGCTCGACACCGCCCTCAAAGGCATCGCCGTTGGTTGGCAGGTGCTGAAGGATTTCGGCTCTGGCTTTGCGCCGCACCTTGGCGCGATCGGCGAGAACCTCGGGGGCACCGTCAGCGCGATCGGCGACGCTGCCAGCGGCTTCGCGAGGCTCGGTCGCGCGCTAGCGCAGTTGGTAGGTCTCGACAGCGGCAAGCTCAATGCCTTCGTGACATGGCTTGGAAATTTTGCGGGCGGCGCGGTCCAAGAGCTGACAGCTTTTATTCGCGATCTGGCGCGGGGTTTCGCTTGGCTTGCAAACGCCATGGCATCGTTGGTCGAGAAGATCAACAAGGGTATCGATTGGAACAATATCATGCCGACGGGCGTCGCCGAGGCGTGGGACAAGGTCGCGGGAGCGATCAACGCTGTGAAATCCGCCATGTCCTACTTCCAGGGTAACACCTACTCGCCTGGCGAAACACTTCCCAATGGAAAGCCTGCAGGATCGGTCAACGATCAGAGCGCCGGCCGTGATGCGGCTACGGATGACTATCTCGCGCCGCTTCCGAGGGCGGCAAATGGCAATAGCCCCGCCGCCGCCGTCGCGCCGGCGCAGCAACAGGTCACCGGCCAGATCGAAGTTTTGGTCAAGGGACCAGGAGAAGTGGTTGGGGTAAAGAGCGGCAATCCGTCCGTTCCCATCAAGGCCACGAATACCGGCCGCGCAGTCGGGAGACCCTAATGCAGCTCGACAGTATCGATTGGGTTCTTCCCGGCCTGTTGCCCGGCAGTTTTCGCGGAATCACCTTTCACGTTCCGGATGCTTCGAGCGAAGTCGGCCGGCGCGTGGCCGAGTATCTGTTTCCCGGCGTCGATGCTGCCGCCTATGACGACTTTGGCCGCGCGCCGGGTGTCATCTCCATCAGCGGCCTGATCGTCGGAGACGATTACCGGGTCCAGGCACAGAGGTTGGAGGCCGCATTCGAGACGGCCGGTCCCGCCACGCTGATCCATCCTTGGCGCGGCCCGATGACTGTCATCGTCGACCAGCCGGCGCAGATCTACTTCTCCGATCGGGAGCTGCGCGTTCTCCGTTTCGCCGCAACCTTCAAGCGGATGGGGAGCGCGGGATCCGGACTGATCGCCGGCATCAGCGGCCTGTCGGATGCGATCGCCTCGGTTGCCTCGGCAGCTTCAGCGCTGGCCGCCGGCGTATCGTCGATCCTGTCAGCCACGCGCGGCCGGTCGGTAGCGCGAAGCTATCGCGTCCTCTCCTCGACGGTCTCGGCGATCGCCGCGCCGGCAGGATCGGCCCGCGCCCTGCCGCGCATGAAAGCTCTGGTTTCCGAAACAAAGCCTGCAGATCCCGCCGCCCTGGACGGCCTCGTCATCGCAGCCGGCAGCATCATCAGCGAATATGAGCAGAGGCCAGCCGTCTCGCCAGCCGCCAGCGCCGTGACGGCCGATCAGCCGAATTCGCTTGCCCTCATGGATCTCGGCATCAGCCTTGCCGAGCGGCTCTCGGCCGAGGTGGCTTCAGCGCCTGCGGACGCCGATCGCGCGCTCCTCATCGCCTCGGCCGCGCAGTTCCTGTCCGCGACCTCTGCCCAGTCCGTCTTCGCCGCCTATGCCTCGCGGCAGGAAGCGCAAGCTTTCCGAGGGCGGGCGACGATGGCGATCGACACCGTGACGGATATGCTCGAGACATTTTCCGGATCCACCTTCGACGTCCAGAGCACGCTTCTTCGCCGCTCGGCTCGCGACCTGCAGGCAGCACTTATTGCCGACATCAACGAGACGATCGGTCGGTTGCCTGCCGTCGTCATCTTCAAGAACGAACGGCCGCTCGATGCATGGCTGCTTGCCCAGCACGTCTTCGGCGATACGCCGCAGCTGATCGAGGCCGGTTATCGCGAGATCGTTGCCCGCAACCGTCCCCGCCATCCGGCAGCCTTGCCCGCCGGCGGCGTCGAGGTGCTGCGCTAATGGCGAGGACTTCCGGAATTTCCTTGCGGATCGGCGGGACCACCTACGATCAATGGACCACGGCCGAAGTCACACGCGACCTGAAGGACTTTTGCGGCTCCTTCAACTTCACGCTACGCGACGTGAAGCGCTCGCTGCAGACCTTCGACTTTGCCACAGGCGGCGTCATCACCGATATCAAGCCCGGCCCGGAATGCGAGGTTCTGATTGCTGGCGAAGTCGTGCTGAAGGGTAATATCGAAAATGTCGATCGAGAGATCAGCGAGGGCTCCGCATCGGTTTCCATATCCGGCCGCGACAAGACAGGCGACCTTGTCGACAGCGCGGCGCTGACCGATGGCCCTTCCGAGTTTCGAAACGTCAAGCTGGAGGATGGGGTCAAGAGGATCGCGGAGCCCTTTGGCCTCGGTGTGCGCAACGAGATCAATACCGGCGAGCCCTTCACCCGCTACGGCCTCGATCTTGCCGAGACAGCATTCTCCGCTATCGAGAAAGGCGCCCGAGCGCGCCATGCCCTGATCCTTTCGGACGGCGTGGGCAATATCGTCATCACCCAAACCGGCAAGACCCGCGCGCCGGCCAAGCTCCAGCTTCCCGGCAATGTCATTGCGTCCCGAGGCAGCTACAGCCACGCCGGCCGGCACTCGAAGACCTATGTGCGCGGCCAGGGCGAAAAGGCCGGCAAGGCGCGCTCCGGATCTGCCGCCCTGGACAAGACAGCCGAGCCGTTGTCGCCGGACGATCGGCAGGCATCGAGCGGCGCAACCGAGGTTGAGCGCAAAGGGACTGCCGCGACGGGCATCGCCACGGATGACGAGATCACCCGCCACCGCCCGATCGTCCATCTGGCCCGCAGCAAGGCCGACGCGGCCTCTGCCCAGGATGAAGCAGACTGGCGCATGCGAACCGCCCGCGGCGCAAGCGAGGAGGTGACGGTGACCGTCAAGGGCTTCGGCGCCAACGGCCAGCTCTGGCGCGTGAATGAGATTGCCGAGGTCTCCGACGCCTTCCAGGACATCGAGCGCGATATGCTGATAACGCGTGTCACCAACCGATCGGACGACGCCGGCGACGTGAGCGAGCTAACGGTCACGAGCCCTGAAGCCTTCGACGCCCAGCCGGTCGGCAAGCGCCGCAAGAATCGCACCCGCCGAAAGACGACGGCCGGCAATCTCGACAGCAGCGCAAAGGGCCTTTGATGGACGACGAAACCGCAGGCAAGATGCGCGGCATGATCCGCCGGGCGACCCTGAAAAACATTAAGGATGACGGCCAGACGCAGACGGCTTCGGTTGAAGTTGCCGAGGGCGTCTGGCGCGATGATGTCGAAATCCTCCAGCCCTACGGCTTCGCCTCGCATGTTCCCGAGGACGGCGCCCTCGGGGTCGTACTGGCTGTTGGGGCGGATGAAGCTGATATCGTCGTGCTGCCGGTCGCCAATCCTTCAAAGAGGCTTGGAAATCTCTCCGAAGGCGATGTCGGCACTTATAACCGACACGGCGACAAGTTCGTTATCGGCGACGACGGCACGATTGAGCTGCAGGCCGGGGTATCCCATCGCGTCAAGATCGGCGGCGTGTCGATGAAGATCACAGATGCGGGTGTGGACTTCGAAGGTGGCTATGTCAGGCATAATGGCAAGAACATCGGCGCTACCCATGTACATGGCGGCGTCATCGAAGGTGACGACGACACGGACGTCCCCTCAAACTGAGACATGCCCGCCTCGGCGGGCATGATCTGACTTGCGCGCGCGCGATAGCTTCGCGCCATGTTCTTCGATCTCGCCCTTAGATATGACAGTGACGCGCGCCGCTGCGACCTTGTGCTCGGCGACGATTTCGATCTTGTCATCGACGAAACCCCGATTACCCCCATCCTGCTTTCTGTCGGCCTGGACCGGCGCGCGGCTCCGGACGATCCGCTTCCGGAAGGACGCTCGCAGTTTCTGGCGCCGGCCTCCTTTTCCGAGCGGCGCGGCTGCGCCGGCGATGYGCTCGATCCCTTTGGCGACCTGACGGGCTCGCATCTCTGGCTTCTCGATCGTGCCAAAGAGACAGAGACCACTCGACAGCTCGCCGAATTCTGGCTGCAGGAGTGCCTCGCCTGGGTGGAAGCCGAAACCGGCGAGCCGGCCGAGATCGAGGTTGCCTGGATCCGCCCTGGCGTCCTCGGTTACCGCGTCCAGGTCCAGGACGAAAGCGTCATGCTCACCCGCCGCGTGGAGCCCTAAAATGCCCTGGCCGATCCCGACCGCAAAAGAGATTGCTGCCAAGATTGCCGGCTCGGTCGAGGCCGGCATTCTCCGTATGCGTCCGGACGCTGACGCTGCCGCCGTCTCGCGCGGCGTCCGCAAGACAAAGGGTATGTGGGCGCAGCTCGGCCGCGCTTTCTCGTTGGAGCTGCGGGAGGCGCATGACCACCTCGCATGGTGGGGACGTCAGTATTTTCCGGATACGGCCGAAGAGGAGTACGTCCTTCGCCATGCCAGCATCTGGGGCATCGAGCAGCGCGGCAAAACCAAGGCCGTGGGCTCGATCTTGATCGAGGGCGTCGCCGGCACGCCCTTGCCATCCGGACTGCAGTTCTCAGCCTCCAATGCCGTCATCTACGAAACGACAGTAATCGCCACGATAGGCGTCGCCGGCACCGTCACCGTTGCTAGTGCTGCCATCTCGGCCGGATCTGATGGCAACCTCGAAAGCGGCGTCCAGGTGACCGTCGTGACACCTTTTCCAGAGATCTCCAAGGCGACGATCGCGACGGCTTTTCAAGGCGGCGCTGACGAGCAGACGCCTGCGGAGATCCAGACGGCAACACTGGAACGCATTCGCCGTCCTCCCCATGGTGGCGCTGATTTCGACTATCCGACTTGGGTGGCCGAGGTTGCCTCGGTCAAGGCTATAGCCGTTATCGAAGGATGGATCGGGCGTGGCTCTGTTGGCGTCGTCGTCATGATGAAGGATGATGACGGCAACGCGCGCGTTCCCACCTCGATCGAGTTGGACGCCATCCAGGACCATCTTGGTGGCGTTGGAAGCCAGACCGGAACTCGGCCGGTGACCGCCCGCGTGATCGTCATTCCAGGAGCGATCAGGACGCTACCCCTGACCGTGCGGCTTCGTCCCGATACGCTGCTGACCCGCGCTGCTGTGACAGATGCCTATGCGCGCTACGTGGCAACGATCGGCGATGAGGAAGATGAGCAGAACGCCAGCCCGATCGGCGCATTGATCGAACCGTCTCGCATCTCCGAAGCGATCTCGGCTGCTTCAGGCGAATACGCCCATGACCTGATCCTGCCCGCCGCGCCTTTCGAACTGGAGCGCACCGAATACCCGGTCGCCGGTCCTATCAGCTTTGAGGATCCGTGATGGCTCGGCTTGTTTCAGCCATTCTCAGAAGTGCGGCCGCGAGGCTTCCAACCGGTTTTGCGCTTGGCGTGAAGGACGGCGTCGTAGACATCGCGCTTGAAGGCGCAGTCACGCCGATCGGCGACATCGAGGCCGGCGCTGAAGCTATGATGGTTGAGACCGACCCTCGCAGCGCCGACAACTTCCTTGCCGACTTYGAACGGGTGCTTGGTCCGGATCCGTGCGGCCGTGACGCCGGTGGGCTCTCGGTCGGTGATCGTCGGCGTCTTGCCCATCAGCGCTGGACCGCGACCGGCGGCCAGTCGATCCCCTACCTTGTGCAGCTCGCCGCGAAACTCGGTGTCTCGATCACGATCGAAGAATTCTGGCCGTCCCGTGCCGGCTCCATGCGCCCTGGACGCCCTGTTCGCGCGGAAGGCTGCCAGTTCGTCTTTCGCGTGCACATTCCCGGCCTCGTCACCGTCGTCAATTTGAAGGCCGGCGTCGGCCGCGCCGGACAGAAGCTTGGCAGCTTCCAGATTTCGTCGATCGAGTGCGATCTGCGCCGCGTGAAGCCTGCTCATACCCAACTCACTTTCGCCTATGGAGAGGCCTGATGGATCGCATTAACGGCGCGGGAACAACTGATATCGGTGGCGGCCGGCGCGGCTACCGTGACGAAAATTTAGGCGCCGGCGTCGAGGGAACGGAGCTAACTGCGCTCTGGCTCAATATGGTCCAGGAGGAAATCCTCAAGGTCATCACTGAGGCTGGCCTTACGCCGGATCCGGCCAACTGGACACAGCTCGATCAGGCAATCGGCATTCTTCTTCAAAGCCAGTTTGAAGACATTATGGCGGCACTTCCCTTCGCCACAACGGCGGAGGCAATTGCGGGCCTGTTGACCGCCGAAATCATCAGCCCGAAAACGCTGGCGGACGTGCTGGGCAACAAGTTTCCAGGGCTGGCAAAGCTATCCCTGCTCAACGCTCCAAACTTTCCGCACATCCAGACATCCAGCGGCAAGCTGGCAGTTTCCGTGGCCGGCCTCTCGGTCTCAGTTGACGCCGCGCAGACATGGATGCATCGCGGCGTCTTCCGCTATTCCAGCGACGACTATGCCGGCGCYGCTCGAACCTTCGCCACCGTCAACGGAAAAACCTACCACCTCCGTTGGACCCCAGGCGCGGGCTTCGCGCTGAAGGATCTGGCAGATGCGGCCTACAATCCCGGCGCCTTGGCCGAGACGGATCCGACATTCGACAGCACCTTTGACGACATGTTGGTTGCCAAGGTGACGGCAACGGGCGGCGTCGCCACTGTCACGACGCTCATCAACGCGCTTCAGCTCAAAGCGAGGGCTAACGTTTCGGGCGGCGGTTCGATCATCTCAACGGGCAGCGGCAACGACGGCATTCTCTATTCCAGCACCTTCTCTCTTAACTGGGCGCGGACGCCGACGCCGGTCCTGGCAGGCTCGACGATCAACAACGGCGGTTCGTGGCTGCACGGGTTCGCAAACCAGATCAGCATCACCAGCACCACGCGCTACGCGGTCGCCGGGTCAGTCTCAAGCGACTACCAGCAGGCGGTCGACGGCATCCCGAACGGTGCCCTTTATTTCAACGCCTACGCTTAAGGGGACAGCCGTGTTTGCAATTACGGAAAATGATCTCGTTGTCGGCACGATCGACGGAACCGTGGATGGCATCGCTATCCCGGCCGAGCTGGCCGGCGTTGCGCTTGACCGGCTTCGGCTGCTGGATGGCGCGATCGTCGATGCCGGCGACATGGACCAGTTTTATGTCGACGAGGCGGGCACCAAGCATGTCGTCGCCGGCGACGGCCGCCAGCCGCTCGCTTGCGCCTTCGAGGACGTCCTGGTCCTGCAGGCTGGCCTCTGGCGCGTCATCAACGAAAGCGACCAGCTCGCCCAGGTGAAGACGGCGGCAGTTACCCGCCTGACGGCCGATTGCGCCGCCGCCATCGTCGGCGGCTACTCCTCCGATGCCCTCGGCGGCACCCATCGCTATCCGTCCGGCATGACCGATCAGATCAACATGATGGGATCGGTCACGGACTCGCTGCTTCCCGGCCTGCCGGCAGACTGGTCGACGCCCTTCTGGTGCGCAGACGAGGCAGGGGATTGGGCTTTCCGCCCGCACTCGGCCGACCAGATCCAGGCGGCCGGCGCCAGCGGCAAACAGCACATTCTGAATTGCCAGACCCGCCTCGGTGGGCTGTCGGCCGACGTGGCTGCCGCAGCCACGGTTGAGGACGTTCAAGCTATCGTTTGGGAGGTCGCATGACGCTGAAGCCCCGCCGTCCTTCTCTCGTCAGCTACGCCGATCGGCCTATTCCGAGGGGCGTGGCAACGCCCGATGGGTCAGGTTTCCAGTTTCGGATCATTCTGAACAAGGATCGCATCGACGAAAATGCCGCAGCCGGCACGCCGATCGGCGCACTGTCGGTGAGGCACGGCGGCGATCTTGCCTGGAACTTCACCCTTCAAGACAGCGCCGGTGGCCGCGCCCAGCTCGTCGGCGCCGAGCTGCGAAAGGGCGCCACGGCGCTCGACCGTGATACCCAGCCAACCTTTGACGTCGCGGTGACCGCCCAGAGTGGTTTCCGCGTCGTGCATGGCACCGTCACCGTGACGGTGCGGCACCCGCTGGCGGCTCTTCCGCTCCCGGCTGGTTCCAAGATGCCCGCCATTGGTGATAGCCAGTTCGGCTATAACAATTACTTCGGCAGCCCCGTTGGGACCGGCAATCAGAGCGGCCTGCTCGCCGCCGTCTCCACCGCCTACGGCTTCATCCAGTGGGCAAAGGCCGTCGATCCGCGCTTCGACTTCGTGAACTGGTACGACACTGCCGACCCGCTCGGCCGCAATTTTATCCCGGCCAATCAGGGCCTGTTTTCGGACCATCTCGGCCCGCGCGGATCGTTCCCAGGCATTATTACCCGCATCCCGGCCTTGCTGGCAAAGCGCCCTTCGCTTGCGGCTTTCCAAGGCAGCTTCAACACGATCCATTCGAACGATGACGAGAGCCTGGGCACGRCAGAATATTGCATCTCGAAAATGGAAGCGGGCCTCAAGCTCTTCCGAGATGCCGGCTGCCATGTGATCCTTGTCGTTCCCTATCCGACCAAGGCTTGGCCGGTCGGCGACAAACGGTACAACACGCTTGCAACGGTCCAGCAGTGGCATCGAGATCAGGCGGCACGCGATGGCGTTGGCGTCCTGGACGCGACAGATATCCTTGCTCCTGGTGGCGTGGTCGACACGACCATGTTCAAGTCGGACTTCATTCACCTGTCGCCGAAAGGCGCCCTCCGCGTGGGGACGGAAAAGTTCCTGCCGATCATCCAGGCAATGATCGCGGCCGGCTCTTACTTCGATCAGGATCCGGCCAACACAAACCTGCTGACAGCCGCCCAGGCAGACATGATCGGCGACGCCGGCACCATGACACTCGGCAACCAGTATATGGCGAACAACGGCGTTGCTCCGACAGGATACACGGTCACCCGAAACCGCAACTGCGCGATCCTCAATTCGATGGATGAATACGCTCCCGGAAAGCGTCGCCTCAATATGAGGATCACGCCCTATAATCCGGACGAGAACGCCGACGCCCAGAATTACTTCGAGATGCAGGTCACCCCTCCGACCGTGGTCGTCCCCACCGGCGAAGTCGGTAAATGGTACAAGTCGTGGTTCTTCATCGAGATCGACGAATGCAAGGACATCACGTTCATTGAGACCCTTTACGGCCTCTATGCCGGCACCACTACTGCGGTTCACCGGTCTATCGGTCTTGCCCGCGAAAGCTCCGGCGACTTCATTCTGGGGCTGCGGCCGGGACCGCTGTCCTTCTGGCTTGATGGCCCTCCGGTCACCAACGGAAGCGCGAACGCCACCATCAACGGCGAGCGCGGCCTATTGCGCCTGACCGGCAACCGCAAGGGCTCGCCGTTCAACGTAAAGATCAGCCGGGCGATCGTGCGGCAGATCGCCGATCCCCGCCCTAACTGGTGAGTTTGATGACCACGAAATCAGATCAATTCCTTGAACAGGCGGCTTACAATCCCGTCTCCGGCTACCGCAATGACGGCTCGCCCGTCCTGGTCGACGAAGTCTGGAGAGCCCTGGGTCAATCCAGCACGTTTGAAGAGATGATGGAAATTCTCTTCCCCGTTTCAGCGGAGCGGCAAGACCGGACCGACGTTGACTTTGAAGGCGACGGATCGAGCTGGTTTAACGACCGCAAGACACGGTTCTTTTCGGCCGCCTGACCGGGCGGCTCAGGTGCACGACAGCACCAAAGCGACGGGCCTTAGTTTGGCAACAGACCCGTCCGACAGCAGCTTTCGATAACTGTCGCACCCGTACCCTGCAGGGCCGGACCTCTGTGACTGAGTCGATAGGTTTTTGAAATGGTGAATGATGAAACGTGGCGGGACGTCCCTAACACACAGCCGCCAGCGGCATGGATCGGCGGCAAGAGGTCTCTCGCTCCCCGCCTCGTGAAGATGATTGCCGAGATCCCGCACCAACTCTATGCGGAGCCCTTCGTGGGCATGGGCGGCGTCTTCTTCAGGCGGCGAAGCGCTCCCAGGGCAGAAGTGATCAATGACCGCAACGGCGAGGTCGTGAACCTTTTCCGCATTCTGCAGCGGCACTATCCGCAGTTCATGGATACCCTGAAATTCCAGATCACCAGCCGGCGCGAATTCGAACGGCTGAAGGCTTGCGATCCCGCCACGCTGACCGACCTGGAACGCGCAGCGCGTTTCATCTACCTGCAGAAGCTCGCTTTCGGTGGGAAGGTGGCAGGGCAGAATTTTGGGGTATCTACCGAGCGCGGCGCGCGCTTCAATCTGACGAAATTGGCCCCGCAGTTGGAAGACGTTCACGAGCGTCTTGCCGGCGTCGTGATCGAGAACCTGGACTGGCTGGAGTTCATCAATCGGTATGACCGGCCGGGCACGCTCTTCTATCTCGATCCGCCGTATTTCGGCAGCGAGGGAGACTATGGGAAAGCGCTATTCGGCCGAGATCAGTTCGCGGCAATGGCCGAACGCTTAGCAGCGATCAAAGGGCGGTTCATTCTCTCGATTAACGATGTTCCCGAAATCCGGGAGCTATTCAGCGGATGCCAAATTCGGCCTGTTGAATTGACCTATTCGATAGCTGGGGGATCGGGTACGAACGCGAAAGAACTGATCATTGAGGGGTAATGTATGCGCTACGCAGGATTTGGGATTTTGACACTCGCTATGACGGCCTTTTGCGGCGACGCATCCGCCAATATGAGCAGAGATAAGCAGCAACTCGCCGGTGGGCTGGCTCAGATAATCGCCTATGCCGAGCCATGTGGATATGAGTTAGACCAAGCCACCCTCGAACAGTATGTCGTTGACCAAGGTCTTTCCGACCCCGAGGCTCTGCAGTTCATTCGGACTGATGTCACCTTGATGGAGAAATCCAATCAGTCACTATGCACGATTACGAAGGCTACAGCTAAGTCGCTTGGCCTTTTGAAGTGAGGAAGCTTTGAGGGCGGTTTAAGCCGCCTTTGAAGGCCTTTTAAGAAATCAGAAAATTCCGGAACCTCGTGTCAAAATTCCGAAATTTCGCGTCCGGCTACAACCAACTGACAAAATTCTGCTTTTTCGCGTCCGCCTACACCGGATCGCTTGGTTGATATGGGAAATCTCGCTAGATCATTGAGATTAAATGGTGGGCCCGGAGGGAGGGACCGTACACTTGCAGTAAAGTCGCGACAAAAACGAAAACAATGCCTTACAAGGATATTGGGTATGCCTTCGAGCTTCTCGCTGTGTACGCTCGTTAAATGAAATGTCAACATTCTGCTCTCTTTAGATGGTTCCCAATTGTTGAGAGTTAACCGCATGACAGGTGCCTCCATGCCAGTTGAAAGTAAGGGTCATCGCAGTTGGACGATGTCGCGAGTGAAGGGAAAAGACACAACCCCTGAGGTCGCGGTAAGGCGGCTACTTCGCGAACTTGGGTATGGTTATCGCCTGCACGCGAAGGATTTGCCAGGCAAGCCAGACATCGTCTTCCGTGGGCGAAGGAAGGCTGTTTTTGTTCATGGGTGCTTTTGGCATCGCCACCCCGATCCAGCTTGCAAGCTCGCCCGGTTACCGAAATCCAATGTCGACTTTTGGGAAACCAAACTGACGGACAACTTCGAACGCGATAAGCGTACCGAGGCGGCACTGAGGAATGAAGGATGGAAGACTTTGAACGTCTGGGAATGCCAGATCACAGACACCAAAGCCTTATCTCAAACGCTCGCAGAATTCCTTAGCCACGATAAAGCGTAGCGCTGCGGTTGAGATATCTAACACCGTTACCGATCATCAACACATTTGCCCATAACGTCATCCGGCGACTGATTCGCTCTTTCGTGCGACGCCGGAATCGTTGTATCGTCCGTCGAAACAAAAAGAGAACAAACCTGGCCGGGGATATATTATGCAGGCAGTTGAGTTGTTCGCCGGAGCTGGCGGCTTAGGTATCGGTATTTCACGAGCCGGTTTTCGTCCTCAACGCATCGTTGAATGGAACCGCCACTGCCAGGCTACGCTCAAAGCAAATGCCCTGGATAAGGGATCGGAGGCTGGTCATTGGCCTACCCATGTGGACAGCGACGTGAGAGAAGTCGATTTCCGCGACCTGGAAGGAAAGCTTCACCTTGTTTCAGGCGGACCACCTTGCCAGCCATTTTCCTTGGGCGGGAGACACCAGGCTCATGCTGATAGCCGCGATATGTTCCCCGAGGCCGTTCGAGCTATTCGCGAAGCCAAGCCCCGGGCCTTTATTTTCGAGAACGTTCGCGGGCTCACGCGGCAGAGCTTCCGGAACTATTTTGAGTACATCCGACTACAGATGCAGTACCCGGAATTAGCTGCTCGAACGGACGAGGACTGGGCCGACCACCTAGTTCGCCTGGAACGTCATCATAACAGCAAGCGCGGCAATCGCGGCCTTGAATACACGCTTCTCACGGAAGTCTTGAATGCGGCGAATTTTGGCGTCCCACAGAAACGCGAGCGCGTATTTTTCGTAGGGTTCCGGAACGACGTCAAGACAGGATGGACCTTTCCAGCTCAGACCCATTCTCACGACGCTCTGCTGTTTGATCAAATTAATGGAACTTACTTTGATCGGCATAAGGTCGGGAAGCGTGACCGGCTGGTGTCGGAAAGGGCGAAGATGCGCGTTCTTCGCTCCGACGGAACAACGCACGAAGGTATGTTGCCTTGGAAAACAGTCAGAGACGCGATCTACGATCTACCTGATCCTGAGCGCAATCCGACATTGGCTTCGCGGCATGCTGCTCATCGATTGCAACCCGGCGCACGCGCATATCCAGGGCATACGGGGAGCCCCCTCGATGAGCCCGCTAAGACGCTCAAAGCGGGCGTTCACGGCGTGCCGGGCGGGGAGAATATGCTTGCTAGACCAGATGGTTCAGTCAGGTATTTCACCGTCCGTGAGAGCGCTCGCCTGCAAACTTTTCCGGATAACTATAAGATTGAAGGCGTTTGGTCCGAGGCTATGAGGCAACTCGGGAATGCGGTTCCTGTCACACTTGCTGAAACCGTGGCGAGAAGCGTTGCCGCATCGCTGGCTAAGAAGGGTTAGAGAGCCGAGATGGCAAAAAAACCCTCAAACCAAATGCTACAACGAGCCCAAGATGTTCAGGCGGAAATTGAACGTCTTGTGGCAGAAGCAAAGGACACGCATCACGGTCAGGGCTTCTCTGCGCCTGCTCGCAATAAACTTACCGGTCGATTGCTGGAAATGCAGAGAATGCTAGAACAGGTTGTCAGGGAAATCGATCCTGTCCAACTGCCCTCATCATTTTTCGATCCTACCGAGCCAAGCCTCATCGGCCGTTTTATTTCAATCGCCCTAGTCGCACAGCCACGTCACCGATTGGAAGACTTAAAAAGCTTCTATGGTGCTGGCGTTTATGCAATCTACTATGTAGGCGATTTCGCACCTTATACGCCAATCTCGGGAACAGAGACACCCATCTACGTTGGCAAGGCCGATCCGGAAGGAAATCCGAAATCGCCGGTAGATCAGGGTACCAAACTCTTTGATCGGCTAAGAGAACATCGCAAAAGCATTAGAAAAGTCGAGGGGATAGAAAGCGCCGACTTCGAATGCCGTTACCTCGCCGTCCAAAGCGGCTACCAGGCAGCAGCCGAACGACACTTGATTAGTCTATTCAGACCCCTTTGGAATAATGAAACGAGGATATTGTTCGGTATTGGCAAACACGGCGATTCATCGGAAACGCGCACCAATAACAAGTCACCCTGGGATACGCTTCATCCAGGGCGAGAATGGGCAGAGGGGAATCCAGAGGCCGTGAGCCGAGACACAATTGTCGCGCGTGTGGAACGCCATTTTAGTACGGCAACTGTATTTGCTACTGTCGACAGCGTACTTGAAGCGTTCCTAAATGAATTGAGAAGAACTGACGATCTCGCTCCACCCTCGGACCTGGAAAAGCCGGAGACGCTTGAGTTTGAGTGAATCTAGTTAATCAATGGCTGTTGCTGCGGCCTTCACCAATGCGGCATGGTGCCCCACGCTCCTTGCGACAACCTTCAGGAGCACGAGCGCGAACCATCTGAGACAAGGTTCAACCACTGTTTCAAACATTAGTTCGACATCTCGAACGTTGTCGACGTCCACGTTCTTTTTTCCGCTGCTATCGTAGTGAAAGTATCGATTTCTTAAATTGATGATAAATCCTGGTATCTCTTTGAAGTTCAGCGCGAAAGCGTTCTGATTTTCGTTTACAGCGATATTTATATTTGCGCTGTCCATAACCGCCTTCAGCTGCGATGTCAGAGACTTGCAAACATCTTCGTCGGTCGACGACACTGTGAAGTCGAAATTATACTCTAGAATAATATCGCCATCAAAAAGCAGGGCCAGCGTTTTCTTGAAGAACTGAAGCTCACCACCGTTTGCGTTATCTTGGAGCATTTTTTTCAATTGCTCGTAGACACCAACGAAATCCTCGGAAGAGGAGAAATATATATTAGGGAAAGCGACAGATATCCATTCAAGGAGCCGGTATATGCTAACAAAGGCGGACGTATAGTTGTTAGTTTCGATGGCATTAATGCAAAAGCATACTTCTGCGGCAGTTTTCAAGTAAAAGGTGCGGTTTACCGTCTTGGAATGCTTTAGATACCTTATAACATCGTCTTGAGTGATCTCTTCGGCCATCCAGCTCGCCACCAAACTCGGATAGGAAGGACTGCGCGTCTTCAAGTTGGGATCGTCGCTGAAATAAAGGGTTCGGCATTTTCGTCTTTTGCCTGAAGCCTTATGCAGTAGGTCGACGTTGCCAGATAAGACTCGAAGGATCACAGTGAGAGGTGCTATTGGAGGAGTACCGTCGACCAATAACGCCTCAGGCCATTTCGAGGCAAACCGAGACCCTTCCGGCTCCGAAATGTCGAAAGATTTCAGCACGGGATTACTCCGTCAGAGTCTTCTGAATCATGTATTCAGTAAGCTCTTCTTCATCCGCACTGATGAGATTTTCCAGTTCGGCAATGAAGTCACGGGAAAGCTCGCGTCGATATCGGCCCAGGTTGACCTTTGATGGATTAACGGATTCGAACGCATCATCGAAACGCCTGATTGCCTCGGCAAAGGCCTCCGGCGGGAGAGCTGCGATATACTGATACGATTTCTTTATTCCGACGCAAAAACCGATCAGGTTGTTGTTCACTTTGAACCATCGCTTGCAGTCTTGATTCTCGCAAAGTCGATCAATCTGCGCGACAGTGTCCTGAAAATCGACGCCTGTCTTATTTACCCCGGAGTCCATCACTCTGGACACCAGGATTTCGTTCATTTTCTCTTCGATGATCTTATTGTTTTCGTTGTTAACGTTGTCTGTGAGGTGAGCAAGATACGCTATGGATAGCTCGCCGAGATTGAACGCTCCTCGCACGACCTTTTCATCCCTCTCCTTCTCAGTTTGCACCGCGATGTTGGCCAGCGTTGTAAAATCGAAAAGTTCTCTGGTGAGGATTTCAATTTGGTGCCGCGCAGTCATCGGCCTTGCGCCATTGTTAAGCGTTATCATTCGGTACAAGAGTGGATCGTACGCTTTCGAGATGATTATGTTAACAAGTATCGGTCGACTGGCGTCAAAGCCTTCCAACGATGCAGCCCGACTCAACGCGCTGATCCGCTGAATTCCGTCCAAAATATACGCTTGGTCGACGTTTGCATTCGCGAAAGCTTCCGCTTCCGCTCGGTTTTGTAGGGGGACATGGTCTGTGTTGATGAACGCCAAAGTAATGGGCGGCATAATACACCCAAGCACCAAATCCCTTTCGAGCCGCTTGTAGAAACGCTGATCCTGAAGCTTTCTTTGAGCCTCGAAGCGGCTAATAAGGGGATGAAATCGCTGCAACGCGAATTCATAGGTGGTCTCTCCGGTCAAAAAGACGCTGTCAATCACTGCGTCCTGATGGATTGAGTTGATCACGATTGGCATCTAAACCTCATGTATAAGTAGCGGCGAGGAACGGTGTTGCGGCCGATTTGCGACTGGCAGCCCGCTCACTCAACCTGATATTCCTTTTGAAACAATGCATGTGCACGCTTTATGACCATTAAGAGCGTCAAGAGGAAATGGGCATATAGATACACTGCGATAGGTGTTTCTATTTGATCGAGAGCGGTTGAAACAAAACATATTAGGAAAATCGTTACAGAAAATACTGAGAGGACGATCAGATAAGAGATATTTGTGTTGAGTTCCCCCAATAGCTCTCTCCGGAGCTTCGCCTTATCTCTTTGCACTTCGGCCACGATAGAATCGCTCTTTGATCTCCATTCCCGCTGATAAATACTGAACAGAGCGATTTGCACGTTCAAAAGCAAAGCAGAAAATATCGCAAAGACCGAAATCGACACATTGAACGCGTCCCTGTCAAGCTTTCCACCGAATGCCCAAACAAAAACACAGGCAAGCAGCGGCAGCAAGAAAAACAAGACTATGTCAGGTCGATGGTACCTGCCATCTCCCTCGACCTTCATCGTAGCAAGGTGCGCTTGTAAGATGTGAAAAACGTTCGCCTTCATTTTCCCTTCGCCAACGTCGAATAAAAGTCTTTGAAAATAGCGTCAGTCTCCAGGC
This sequence comes from Rhizobium sp. 05L429, assembly GCF_056397645.1. Classification (NCBI taxonomy): domain Bacteria; kingdom Pseudomonadati; phylum Pseudomonadota; class Alphaproteobacteria; order Hyphomicrobiales; family Rhizobiaceae; genus Rhizobium; species Rhizobium sp. 05L429. The sequence continues at coordinate 35,958 of NZ_JBFTNV010000006.1, forward strand.
GGATAGATTCATAGGTCGGATGCCCATCCGGCCCCAGCTGAATGCTTTCAGCAAGTTCAATGACGCCAGCGTCGCTGCTGTATCCCAAGACCCCAACTGTTCGCCTCTTGTTGCCGACTGTGATTTCCGCTTTCGCCTCGTCAAACTGAATTCCATCATACCGGAGCAATGCTGATCCAGGACCGGCCTTTTCCTTGAATGATAACAAGGTKCCGAGACTTTTGCGCCGCTTCGCCTTAATTGAGACCTCGAATTCAACCTCGTCTGGGTCAACGTCAAAGAGATAACGGTCTTCTTTAGCCTKAGGCAGGGTTTTCTTTACGAACGTGAACTGCTTTACGGGCGCACTGTAAAGCGCACTCGATCTGACATCTTCGGGCATCAATTTACGAAAATAAAGACGGAAACCTTTATGTTTCGCACTGAACATTTCGGATGCGGAGTTGATCACAAGCTGCACGCAAGAACGCGCTTGAAACGACTGAAAAGCCGCGAGACCGAAGCTTTGTCCCACCGGTGTCCAAAACTTGAAATATAGAGGAATTTCTTCAAGGTCCCCCGGCTGCCGCCTGTAGTTGCTCCGTTTAGTTTTGCGATCAACTAAGTTGCTCTCAAAACCGTAGGTGCCATAGTTGACGTATCCTTCGTGAGAGGTAACTGAGCCAACACCCCGGGTTTCCATGAACCAGCTTCTTTGAAGGTCTTCTCGATCAGTCGGCTGGCCGCGACTATTTATGAACTCTGAAAAGAATCTGAAGACGTCAGTTGCGCTACCGTCCGTTGTCAAGTCCAGGGGAGTCTTGTCTCTCTCCCTGTAGACCATCACCTGATAAACTCTAAGTCCAATCGAAAAAGCCATTCGCGAATCTCACGTTTCTTCGAAAACGTTATCATCTTATACACGCGATACTAGAGGGCAGATCGAAGCTGCATCTCAGTAGACGTCAACCAAATCGGCGACGCGCCACACCGGCATCCCCCAGTCGTTCGAGCTTCCTTGGTTGCAAACTGAACTTCTTGGGTGATGGCTCGCTATGGCATACCCTCGCGGATGCTCGCCATAGATGGAGAGGTGGCGTCCATTGGGGTGACCGGTCAAGCATCTGCTGAAACTGCTCTTTAGGGACTTTCGGCACTCGGCACCCATCATGGGAGCTGTCTTTTCTTAGTTTGCCCTATGCAACGCCGGAGGCGACCTTTCTCTCAAAGGAGATCGCCATGCAACAACACCAGATCACCCCTGCCCAAAAGGCCAAAAGAAAAGCGCAAGAAGAACGTCGCCGCCGCGCGCGACGGCAGCGCGAAGACGATTATCGACGGCGGATCGAGCGCCTACGCCGCCAGATTGAAGAGGCGCGAAGACGCCGCCAGCGCCTCATGCTGCTGCTTCTGCTGGCGATCCTGACTATGCAGGAATCGATTCTGCCCACATTTCGGCGCTCCCACACGTACCAGCCCGATCCCGATCCAGAGCCGTCAAATTGGACGCCGGACCCTACAAACGACTATGCGCCAAAAGACGGCCACGACGACTATTGCGACGGCTATTCCCATGAACAATGGACGCGGATGCTAGACGAGCGCGGCATTCGGCTCAGCCGTAAGGTAGAGCTTCAGGAGGCATGGAAAGCTGATCCAGAGCGCGAGCTTTTTCCAAACCGATATAAGGGTTGGGGTTACAAGCCATTCTTGGCTGAGATCATGAACGATCTTTCTGAGCCACGCTACCAGCCGGACGCGCTGAAAGGCCTCAAGCTTCTGTCTCCACCCGAGACTCACCAATATCTGGACGAAGTCTACGCGATAAACCCGCTCGATCTGCTGCACTGCCGTTCGACGTTGAGCGCCGATATCGTGAGAAATTTCCAAAGTCGCGCCGTCGTTTGGGACGAACACAAAAGGCACGCTGCCGAGGAAGCGCGGAAGGCAAAAGATGATAAAAAACCGGATGAGAACGAAAAAAGTTTTGATCCGTGAGAATTCCTTTCCGAAGAAATTTTAAATCGTCAGAAATTACATGCACGATTTAAAATTACCGATCCGAAGGAATTATTTTTAAGGTAAGTAATGTTGACATTTTACCCATAAAAATCAGACACATGCATGGTATTTACACGCACGATTTTGTGTGGTTGCTTCCAGGGACCCGAAGATGGAGGCAATAGATGACGAAGAGAATAAAATACTTGGGTGACTGGCAGCGTCGGATTTACAGCGAAGGGGAAGACCGGGAAGTCAATGTTCCTGGCACACTGTTCGGGGCAAACCTCGCGGTCGAGAAAATTAATTGGGGTGGCTATCTCCATGTTGTGGAATTGCTTGAATTTGATGAGACAGGCAAATTCAAAGAAAGACCGCCTGTCGCCGGGATAGAGACGACGGTGCGGAAGGCAAGATTAGCTGCCGAGCGCGCCTTGCGGCGAATAATCACGGCAAAAGTCGAGCTTGTAAGGTGATCGCAATATGAAGCTTTTCCATTTTACATCCCTCGCKCACTTGAATGGCATCCATCGTCATGGCCTGACAGTCGGTGACGTCCCGACTTGTCTCGAACGCCAGACAGGGAAAATCGGCGTGTGGCTGACCACGAACCCAGCGCCTGACGGACACGGCCTGGAAGGAAGCGCCGTCGATAAAAAGGCGGTTCGCTTGACCGTTGAAGTCCCCGATGGTCCACCCCTTTGGCAATGGGACGACTGGGCTGAAGGCCGGGTAACCACTTTCACACGACATCGGCTCGAACAGGCGGGAGGCGACGCGGCAAGAACATGGTACATATTCTTTGGGTGGATAAAGCCCGAGACGATTAACGAAGCAGTTTTGATGCGCTCCGGCGAACCAATAGCAGCTTGGGGAACGTATCATCCTGCCGAAGACAGCTTGCCTGGCGTGCCATACTGGCGACGAGTAGCGTGGCAAAAGCAAATGCTAAAGAAAGTACGCCAGGCTTTAAATGGCCATTAGGTCTTTTGAAGATGCCGGGGCCGATCCAATCGCCCCCTGGCATCGCTGCGCTCCGAGAAATTGAGCGCTTCAGGAAATGGCAATCGACAAAATCAAGTCGGAAGAAGAACTGTCCTTTGCCGCCGTTATAGTGATCGTATAGACACCTGCGACCGCTGCGAAACCGACATTTTTACCGGTTGCGGTATCGAGTGCCAGACCGGGCGGCAGTGGATTTCGCGCCGCGAAAGTGTATCCGCCGGTATCGCCGATGGGTGTGAGGCTGATAGATGTACCAGCAGCAACGCTAATTGGCTCGTAACGGGTTCTGAAAGGTGGCCGTCCCGGTTCGGTTGGCGGCGTCACAGGATCAGCGACGGCGGTCAGAGTGCCACTCGTTGGGGATCGCCAGACTATTTCKCCAGCCCAAGCKCTGGGCGCGATCAGAATCGTGGCGGCGAATATCACTTTAAGCATCACGATTTTCCTTTTTCCATTTAGGTTTCAATTCGAGCTTTGGCGCTGGTGACAGTTCCGGTGCGGAGTGATCGGCGGCAGGTGTCAGTATTGAACGGAGGCGGTCGCGCTCGATTCGTGCCTTGAAAGCCTCATCTTTCGCCGCGCGGGCTCGCTGATCAGCCTCCCAAAGCTTGCGTTCGGCTTCCAACCGCATGCGCTCAGCTTCCTTTGCAGTGTCGCGCCAGCGGTCAATTTCGTCCTTCAGCTCACTGCGGATTCTTTCGGCAAGTTTTGATCTCCGGAATCCATCCCATACCGCCCRGAGGCGACCGGCCCAGCCGCTATATTTTTTGGCCTTTGCCATTGCGGCACGCGCTTGCTCTTGCTCCTGCCGTGCGCGATCCTGCGCAACCAGAGCGGCGGCAGCGGCTTTGCGAGCAGCCTCCTGTGCGCAGGCGGCATCGGCAGCGATCTTCGCGGCATCAGTTTTCGTGCGGTCTATGTAAGCTTCGCCATCCGCTTTAACCGTCTTCGCACGCTGAACAACCGTTTGCAGAGCTTTCGCCTGCACTTTCTCTCGCTGCCACTCGTCGCGTGACAGGCGGCGACGTTTTGGGCCGAGCCGGGCAAGCCCGCACGGAACGCCGACAGCCTCATGATATCTGTCCTGCCATTCGCGCATGGCGGCTTTGTACGCAGCATCGGCACGCTTGGACAAAGCCTTCTTGTCTTCACCTTCTTTGCAGCCGTCCATGATGGCGCGCTTCACCATGGTGCCAGGATGATATCGGAGTGCGGACATCCCCGGTTCATCCACCGGCACGACATATGCGTGGATGTGATAATATTCCTCGTCCTCATGACGGATGACCGTCTTTAAGTCGTCACCATACTGCGAATGTAACCAAATGACGGTTCGCCGCTCCCAATTTTCGGCGTCTGCCCGTTTGGCCGGATCGAAGCGAATTTCCTCCATAGTCGCTGGATACGATGCGACGACCGTGTGCAACGTCTTTTTGTCCTTTKCCAGCTTCCGAACGTGACCGCCTTTGACGGTAATGGTTGCTGCGGCTGCGGCGGTGTCATGGATTTCCTGCACCGCGTCGATATCGATTCCGAACACGACGACCGGCGGGATGGGGTTMGCTACATGAATGCAAGCTTCCGGTTTCCGGCTCGCCTCGCTGAAAACAAAATCTGTGCCTCGCCCCTTAGCGTCAGGTTTACGCGCGAACGATTCGAGATGTATGAATTGGTAGCCCACCGCGTGACCTCATTGCCTTACAACGAGATCACTAGCGGGCCTTGCATAGGACAAGATGCGATTAGGATCATTAGTCTTCGGTAGTGGGACCCTTTTCCAGTTTAGGGTTTTCGCCGTCAGGCACCTCTACAGGTGGCGGTTCCCGAAATGCACTTCCTTTTTGTGCTCTACTAGCAGCTACCTCTGCGACACGATCTATGATGCGATTAGGATCGCGCCACTTTAGAACAATCTTTCCTGTGTCCATACCGTACTCCGCAACAACGTCGCGCAGCTGCTCGATGTCCAGTTTCGATAATTCCGCGCGCAGGACGTCGTCACCCTGTTTAGCCAGATGAACGGGGTCTAGTAAGGCAGGAGCGCGACGATTGCTCGGTCGTTTCGAAGCCGTATTTAGATCGCTGCCCCTAGTTGCATCCTTTGATTTCCCATTTTTCTCCTCTGGCTGAATTATTGCCTCAAGGCGCTTTCGAAAGAGCGGATTGTTTTCTGCCTCGTGCGCAACCTCTCTGAAGAGAGCGGTCAGGATTTTTTTCATATTCATACTACGCCCTCCAGCTCAGCCCAAATTTCATGAGCCAGGTCATTGTACTGGTTCGCAAGTTCGGACCCATATTTTTGCTTCAAGGTCCTGGGAAAAGTTTGGAACTCCGCAGCGGCGGCGACTGAGTTCGCCTGACGGATGATCGTATCCATAACAACTGGCAGTTTTTCGTCGTCTCGTAGTTGCTTCAGAACGTTGTTGTGAACTGTAGAGTTTGCCTGGTATTTTGTGGCAACAATTCCAATTGGCTCAATTTTTTCAGATATCGCTTCTGAGAAATCACCAATCCGCGTCACGATTTGAGGAATGCCGTACGTGGACAAATGATCGGGAATTGTCGGGATGATGTAACCATCCGAAATTCGCAGACCGTTCAGAGTGATAATTCCGAGATTGGGCGGGCAATCGACCATCACGATATCGTACTCTTCAATATTGGACTTCACGGCGCGCCAGAGAAGTTCGATTGGATTTGCGGCATAGAATTTCCCAGCGGGCGCTGACGCCAAGGTATCCTGGACATCAATCAAATCTAGGCTGGAAGGCAAAAGATCGATTGTTGTGGCAGCGCCGACGTCTGAGACGCCTTTTTGCAACGTCTTATCCAAGCTGAATTTGCGATTGTCTGGGTCCATTGCATCTTTGAACAGACGAGCAAGCGTCTGTTCTTTGCTGTTAAGAGCGAACCATTTTTCTTCCCCGATGAGCATCAATGTCGCGTTGGTCTGCGGATCGAGGTCTATGACCAGGACCTTCTTGCCCATGTTTGCCGAGAACGTCTCAGCAAGTGCCACAGTCGTTGTTGTTTTGGCCACTCCACCCTTTAGGTTGATGGTAGAAATCACATGTGTCATTGGTTTTCCTTTGCGCTTGTTACGCCTCAGCCATGACCTGATCTGTGAACGCCGGAATATTGGTCCGGAAGCGAGTTCACTTACTGGTTCTGGGAAGTCCAAGGCCCGCACTCGCCAGTTGGCAACCGCCTGCTTAGAGGTGTTTGCCATGAGTGCTATTTCGTTAATTCCAACTAGTTCATCAAGGTTCGTGGCCACGAGCACCTCTGTTTACAACGTTCACAATTTTTGTTTACATCGTACACAGATCATGGTCAAGGGCCGTCCGTTACCGGACAGCATTTCCGCCGAGAGCCAAACGAAGAGGATTTCTCTGAGCAAGGAAGGAAGCCCATGTTGGTAGTGACCGACTACCGACACCAAGGTGCCCGTCGGCTCTTCGAGGAGGCGTTCAGCCGGACCCTGCCGGGAGCCGCCGCCGAGAGGCGATCATCGAGGGTCTTCCGGCAGACCCCTCTTTGTCCAGGGAGTCATCACCGGGATCGCTATGCAGCCATCCGAGGCCGTAGCCCGGCAATCTCCTCATCGGATAGCCAGCGCCCGGGTATGATGACCTCGATCTGACGTATCCATTCCGATGCCGAGTTTGCGGACGCCAACAGTTCTGCATCTGTTATTGCCTCGATCTCTGGGTACGAAGCCGAATAGTGTGCAGCGAGAGCCCGCACGTGGCGTGTGGCACCGTGGCAAACGGATTTGCGAAAGGCCTCTGCGGCCAATAATATGACGGCAGCGCGATCTTTTTTTGGAATTTCCGGCACTGTTTCAGATATCGGAACTGGCGCATCCAATTCTTTTCTCCGTTTCCGACTTTCGAAAATGTTTGCGCCACTTTCTTGATGCGGTATCTGATCCTTATCGAGGACAATTGAACTACATCTGTGTACTTTATAGGCGTCTGCACTACCGCCAGCGACCAGAGTTGCTAAGGCCTTGTCCGCTGCCTCCAACGCATCAACCACGTTCGGAGCCTGTGCAATTTCCCAATCGCGCCGAGCCTGGGCTTTCAGCGCGTCAATCTGTCGAAAACGCTGTTGATCCTCCGTACACGTTGCGTCGGGATTATAGCGCTGCACCAAGATCATCGGCTCTGCGTAAGGCATGTGCCGCCACTGCGGCAGGGTTACGCCCAGGACGATATTTTGTGCTTTCGGGCCGTCCTCACGTCGTCTCTCAGGGGTGCCATAAGCGGGGGTGGTCTCGTGCCACCCCGCGTTTTGGGCATTGACAGGCTGCTTTGATCTGCGCGGCTTCATTACACGGCAATATTTGACACGACCCCGTACGTTTACGCCCACAATTTTCTCACGATTTCGAGATAGTTCATGCAGGAACTCCGCGAAGCGCCCCATGGGCTGGCACATTTTTAGGTCTTTGGTTTCATGAAACAGCCAAAGAATTGCTTCATCGGGGGTCGCTTTCAGCTCGTTCGGTTTAAAGCAATATTTTACGAGTTCCTCTGTCTTTTGGATGACACCGGTGTCCTTCCACAGGCCCTTGGCTCTCGAATGCGTCCCCTTAAGAAAGGACGCCCAAGCATCGTCAGCAACCTTTCGATGCGGCCAAAAAAGAACATTGGCGTGAGTGTGGTACAGGATCGTATCCTTGCCGTAGCGGTCGGAGAGGGGCGTGCCGAGATCGCCCACGAAATCGGGATGCTCCTCTCGGTAGCGCTCAGCGGCCTCATTATCACGCGCTTCTGCCGATGCCCTGGTAAATTCGATACCCCTAAACAACACCTCGATATCGTATTTCCCCCGCGCCCAACTTGCCCACCTGGAAATCCGCCGTGACAGGCCTTGGATCGCTTCACGAAGTGCGCCCCCTTCGACGATCAAATCTCCAGAAGTGAAAACCGCATATCGATAATATTGCGAGTCCCGATTTTCAGCGATCAAGTATTTAAGTGAATTCAAATATTTTCGTCGGTCTCGCCTGGCAATAGCCGGAAGGATGCGAATGGCGCGATAAATCGGCAGCTCTTCCACCCGCTCAGACACAGCACCTACGATGCTCAGATCGGAGTTGCGGCGTGCTCTTTCGCCCATGCGTTCAAGCGCGTCCGCCATTTCCTTCGTCTGCTCGTTAAGACTGTCTGCTGCAACTCGCGTTTTTGCCCATTTGTCTATGTCGATTTTCCACCCGGTGTTCACCTGTAGAATGTCGAAATGACTAAATCGGTCGGTACCTATGACCTTGTCACGCAAAGATTGTATTGCAGATTCAGGTAGCCTATTGCGCGAAGAATGTTGACATTTTTTTTGGAAAAGAGGAGCTTCGTGTTCTTCGGGGGCTCTATGATCGAGCCCGCCGGTCACTTTGCCGTCAATAGCGGCTTTACAATATCGCTATGATCGTTCACCATTATTGAACATTCCCATAAGAAACCGACTGAGGGCCGCAAACCCTGTGAGGTCGGTTTTTTTATGGTCGGGGCATAACGAGGCGGCGTCAACCGTTGATTTGAATTCGACCGAAGGCACCAAAAGGATCGAAAAGGTCTGAAAGTAGCCTGCGGTCTGCCGCAGCAAATATGGTGGCCCATTTCCACTCACCGCTTGTGTCAACCGGAATCAAATAACGGCGGACAACTTTCCTGAATCCATAACCAGTGAACGACAACCGATAAAGGGTACTTTCAGCCACAAATGGGTGGCAATCAATTTCCTGGAATGGTCCTTGATACGATGAGCTGCCTGTATCAATATCAATTAATACAATGGCTATCGAGGGATAGTCGGGTGAGCACCAAATCTCGTAGGAGAGCGGTGAATGCCCCGAATCAAGCCTATCGTCGTGTAGGGCGAACCGTGAATCAAATTCGTGCCAAAGCTGATTAATCAGCTTCGCCTCTGATTCTCTGTCGAGGGAGTGGACGCTTGGGATTTCAATCATTGTTCTGCACCCTCCGAACCGCAACTAGCAATTCGTGCCTCGACGAGCTTGCGTAGCGCGCTAACGAGTTCTTCACCCTTTACGGTCAAGCGGTTGACTTTCACGGATTGGGGGATCGACATCGTCCTCGCGCCGGAGGTTTTGAAATCTATCCAGAACACACCGAGTTGCTCTCTGATAGGAATTAAGTCATATACGCACCTTTCGATGCGTTCCTGCAACTCACGATCCTCGCTGGTCCTGCAGGGAATGCGTCGGGTCATTTCTAAAGTGTCATTCAGTTCCATAGCGTATTCCTTCTTGTTGTAGGCAAAGCTCCGCCGACGTCCGCAAGCGGAAGCTTCGCCAGGTGCAGTTTTTCGGTGGCTGGTAAGGCCGGATGCGGCCTAATCACAGGGACTATTTGCGCCGACCGGCGAACCTTAGCTGCCGTTCGCGGGAGCTGGGCGACAGCCGACTATAAGGCACGAGCCACAAGCTCGTCGTAAATCTCATGCATTTGCGGCTTGTTCTACGTCTTCGTGGAGCCACGTGGCAAAGCGTGGCTGGTGTTTCACCAGAATTTGCTTCTCCACATTTGACAGCAGAGGCCAAAGGTCTTCCATCCTAGCCTTGAAATTCAACAGTTCGGAACCGTTGATCAGTGCGTCCACAATGATCGCGGACATGTCGCACCGAAACCTCATGTGGTCCTCGCCCAGGTGATGCGCGGTCCACTCCTTGGAGGCAAACAACAACGAACAACTGGTTCCACGCTTCGGCAGCGGGCGTGTCCGCGTCAATGTCGCTGCCCGACGATAAACTTCAACTTCGGATGTTTTTTTCATACTGTCTCCTGTCACGTTATGGGTATGGGTGGTCGCATGGATGCGCAATAAAACGCCCTCCACAGCTTGCAAAATGCAAGGGAAGCACCAGCAACTGGCGCGTGATGATTTGGTGAGGCACCCATCAACCGATCTCAGTGGTTGCTTCGGTGGGCAACCGAACACTTCCACATCTCGCCAACCAATCATTGGTTGAGCCTGGCGTCGCCAAAGCCTTCTGCTTGCAGCGTGTCCGGCGTCGATAAGCAAGATTTGGTGGATACTTCACGGAGACGCAAGAAATATATTTTGCTTAAAAAGGCGTCCTAAGGCCTTGATGCAGTAGTCAAAATCTTCTACCGCAGCAATTTATTCTAAATCACGGCTCTGTATATCGAATTGACGCAAAAATCGCCTAAGTGGTAATTGACATAGAATGAAAAAACGATTTTGCAAGAAATGATGGCGTTTTTGTAAAATAAATAAGAATAGCCCAGCGCGCTTAAACTTTGCGGTGAACAGCCGACGCGAGCCCGGGAGGCACGTAACGACGATAGGTTGAGGCGGTCACGTTTACGCAATCCGCTGTCGGGGCGTATCTCTAGGGTATACCTAAGCAACGCAACACCGCGAGACGCTAATGCCGTCTCAATAGGGTTTACATCTGAATTTTAAGACGCCACACTCTATGCATCTAGAGCCTATTGAGACATTTGTGATGACAGGACAGCTTTACGGATACGCCCGTGTTTCGACCACTGACCAAGACCTCGCCATCCAGGAAGCAGCACTTAGAGCTGCCGGATGCGCCATTATCCGTACGGAGAAAAAGTCCGGTACGACGACGGACGGCCGCGATGAGCTGCGAACGCTGCTCGACTTCACACGAAAAGGCGACACGGTCCTCGTGACGCGCATCGACCGACTGGCGCGCTCGATTGCCGACCTTGCCACGATAGTCAAAGAACTGGAGTTCCGTGGTGTCGCCCTAAAAGCTACCGAGCAACCGATTGACACATCCTCTGCGGCAGGAAGAGCATTTTTGCAGATGTTGGGTGTTTTTGCCGAGTTCGAATCCGCCATCCGCAAGGAGCGCCAGCTTGAAGGAATTGCCAAGGCCAAAACGGATGGTGTCTATAAAGGCCGAAAGCCATCTATAGACGCACAGCGTATTCGCGCGTTGATGGATGAAGGCAAGGGCCCGACGGAAATTGCTCGACTAATGGGAATCGGTCGTGCCAGCGTGTACCGGGTGATGCAGACTTGAAGAACAAGGCACCGGCAACATCGGAAACCCGGCAGGGGTAGCCTCGCTCATTTTTCACAACGATTCTCCACCCCTTCACATCGAGCCGCTTGTCTCGATCTGATCGCCTACGGCGACCGGGCCTCCCGAATAGTCGCGAAACTTTTTTGCTCAGTGACGTCCAGCGCGGCGACCGGTTCGGCCTGCGGCCACGGTCAGGCCCATTTTGACCTGACCTGAACAAGTCTATGCCGTCGCGCTGGCCGTCAACCCCTGCCTGCTGCCGCAATCACAGACAACAATCCCACCCAAAAATCGTTAGAGTTCGAGCGACCTAGTTAACGGACGCTACCCGATAAACGACACGTTTCCCGGCCCATGGATTCTCAGAAATCCTGCTTTATGCTATATATTATACAACAAAACCAACGGGAAAGCGGTGTTTGCAATGCTCCATACGATCACGAAAATCCGAGGGCTGACGGTTAATTTCATTATTGAAGAATTCCATCATCAGCACGAAAAGGGCGGCCTGATCTGCTATCTCGCATCGATCTACATCCAGCCGCATGGGAGCACGGAAAAGCGTCTCGTACGCCGTAGCAGGGTGCCCGGCGCGGCACAGGTATTGCGGAAGGAAATTCAGCGGTACGGGATTAGGCTGTTCGACCGACTCGGCGCTTAGGCGCAGGCTCCACCGCCCTCAGTTGGCGGCTGATACTCAAGATGATTGAGATCGCTACCTAGAATGATGCCAATTGATCAGTGGACTGAAATCAATGTCCCTTGGCGCAGGAATCGACATGATCTTCTCAACTTCCTCCGGTTCAAGGGATTCAAAACCATAATCGTCCGCCACTGATCTCATCGCATGACCACACTGTTTGTCACAGAGGAAATTGCCAGCATGGATGCGAATCCAGGATTTGGAGTTGTGTCGTAGCGAGTGGAAAACCTGTCTTTGCGGAACATGGATGCCCAGCGCGATCATCCAGTTGCCCATTTGTTTCTGGGCAGCGTCGGCGGGGTCTTTGGCTGCATGGTAGTGCGGAAAGATGAAGCCACCACGCCCACGCTGTCTCTTCGCAAAATCGATGAAGCCGCATTCCCGAAGCAATGGATGTATTGCCACGATCCTTCTTGACGTCTTCGTCTTCAATGGTCTGGCGATTGACTTTCCACTGATGGTCAATGGCAATCGAAGGTCAAAAACCTCATTCCCGGCAATTGTTACGATATCGGACGATTGCAAGTAGACAAGTTCCGAAAGTCGCATTCCTGTTAGATATGCGACCAGAGGAAGCCACGCCTTGTGAGGCTTCTTCATGACCTCCGGCCTAATACAATCGCTGAACCAAGTATTTAGTGAGGAAGTCGGCAGTCCTTCGCGATCAATAGCGGCAGTAGCCGCCGCTGGCATGGTCACATTGAAGGAGCGCATGTCGCGGGCCCCGTCCACGCCAGCGGTCGCTTTTTCCCAAATCAACTTTATTTGGCCTACGTGTTCTTTGACCGTCGTCTCGGATAGGTGCTTTACGCGTCTCTCCTCCGGAAGCTTGTTATTCTCCTCAACTACTTGCTTGAGGCCCAGACCCTTAAATGCAGGATGCTTGCTCCTGTTGGTCGGAACTTTACCCATGAAGGTCGCAAAATCCTGCAAATGGAGAGGTAGATAATACCGGAGCGGATGGTCGCCAATCACTTCCAGAAACGCTCCAAAGGTCGCCTCAAGACGCTCCTCGTATCTTGTCCTGTCGGGGTTTCCAACATCCCGGGCCGCGCGCCGCATATCAAGGACAACGCGACCAGCCACGCCGAACCTCGTTTCAAGAGTGAATGCTCGGGGGTCGGAGACCGGTCCGCAATCGTCGGAAACGCTGTCCAATGGCCTCGGAGTCGATGCTGGAAGAGGAGGCCTTCTCCTGACGGTTACCGTAGCCGTCTGCGTCGGCTCAACCGTAACGGCGTTCTGCTGCCTGTCGAGCGATCCAAGAGTACGCACGACAGACTGGAAGGTCTCCCGTTCCGATTCCCAAGCGATTGAATCCTTGGAAAGCGCCTCTGCGATGGATTCGAGCCTCTTCCGAAAATCGGCGATGCCCGCCTTTTCGATAGACAACCGATGAGCTTTTTCTCGGAGGGTTCGAGCGTAGCTTTCCGCCCCTTCAGATTCGAGTTCGTCCGCTTCCTGATGCGCTTTTACGACGAGAGCACCCAAAGGGAAACTCTTGCGCTTGAGGTTTTGCAACTCGGCGTTCAGAGCACGCAGACTGTGAACAAGGGTTTCTCTGGTCATGGTCGGATCGTCCATCATTCTCATGGCCGCACCCGACAAAATAATCGCCCGTTTCCGTGCCGCAGCGGCGGTAAGTGGCCCCAAATTCAGGCGGATGGGTGATTTCCCAAATTGAGATTCGACGCTAGCGGGAATTCTTTGCTGATACGTAAATCCGCTCTCGCGTTTCCATAGATACATTTCGCGCCTCTCGAACTGGCTCGAAATGTGTACTCAGCGGTGTATTTCGCCGTGTACGGTGGAAAATCCCCTGGAAAATTATCGTTCAAAATCAACGCCTTAAAGCGATTGGTGGGCCCGGAGGGACTCGAACCCCCAACCAAGCGGTTATGAGCCGCCGGCTCTAACCATTGAGCTACAGGCCCGGCACCCATGGTGCGGTCAGCCGGGGCAATGGTACCCGCAGCTTTTGTCCGCTTAACGCAAATCCGGGATAGTCACAAGCCATGAGCGCAAGCATCTGTGGACGACGTATATTTCCGGTTTGCCTCTGGAACCTTGGCGCGCGGGCTACATTTACTGCAATCAGGCTAGATCTGAAGAGGGCAATCGCAGAATGGTGGCTTCCCAGGGTGCCGTGGTGCTCATCGTCGAAGATGAGCCGCTGATCAGGTTCAATATTCTGGATGTGCTTGAAGAAGTGGGGCATGTGGCGCTCGAGGCGGGGAACGCGGATGAGGCAATGGTGCTTCTGAAAACCCGCAACGATGTCGATGTCCTCTTCACCGACGTCAACATGGCCGGTTCGATGGATGGCATTCAGCTTGCCAAGCGGGTGAGGGCAATGCGGCCGAATATCGGCATCATCATCACCTCGGGAATGGTGCGCCTCGACCCCATGTCGCTGCCGGCCAACACGGCTTTCCTGCCGAAACCCTATCAGCACGAGGCCTTGATCACGACGATTGCTTCCATGATCCGATAGCACCCTGAAGGCTCAGGGCTCGCCGGTGACGGCGGCGGGGTGGGAACGCCCGTTGTCTGTTGCGGCTTCGGTTCTTCGATCTGTTTGCGAGCTTGTTCGCTGGCCTCGGTGTCTCGTCGCCGCGCAGTTCGGCTTCGGCATCGGTCCAATGGCGCAAATCTTCGCCTTCCTTCCTGCTTTCTTCCCAGATTGCATAGGCGCGCACGCGCACGCGGTCCTCGTTCCGGTCCGTGATGTGCCTCGCGTGGCTTTTCGAATACCGATAAAACCGGCTGGGGATCGGATATTTGAACGGCGCAGCCGAACCTGAAGGGGAGGTCTGCTTCAGGCCCGGCCGCTGCCTCTGGAAACCGTCAATTATAGCTGCTCTTCAGCAGATCGTTTTCCTGATGCGCCTTCTTCTCATAGATCGTGAAGAGAGCCATCGAGAGCAGATAGGAGAGGAAGGGATCTCCCATCTGCGTGGCGATATCGCGGGATGCGAGGATATGTCGTTCCAACGCGCCGATATCTTTTTGCACGGTGGTTTCGCTCAAGCGGTTCATGCTGCCATCTCCAGGAATTGGGTCACGACGGAACGCGTCGGGACATAGCGGGTATAGAGGGGGGTATCGATGCCGAGGGATGCACGCATCCTGTCCTGCACACGCTCGGAAACTTCGAAGGCGCCGCAGCAGACCGGATATTTGCCGTAGCCATCGGCGCGGCCGAGTTCGTCAACCTCGGCGCCGGCACGTTTGTAGACGCGCTTCAGATGCGGTTCGTAGTTGGAGATCATGGTGTGAATGCCGTGATCGAGGGCGCATTCGCAGAGCGCAAGCAGGAGCATGGAGAAGGCGCGGCCGGCATCGACATCGGGAAAATCGGCGGATATCGCCTCTTCGTCGATGCACATGCGGGTGCCTTCCCAGATGCCKGGCGCGACAAGATTGGCTGCCTGCGGGAAGGTTGCGCGGAAGACGTCGTAAAGGAGGGTCGGTCCGGTCGTCGGCATCAGGCGCATGCCGCCGTAAAGGCGGGTGCGGGTTTCGTTGCACCAGACGAGATAGGCCGGGCAGAGCGAGTCGTAGCTGTCGCGCTCGAAGGGGCCGATTACCGGAACGTTCCAGCCAAGGGTGTCTGCGAAGACTTTCTTGCGCAGGCGGAACATCTGGTCGAGTATGAAAGCGTATTTCTGATACTCATGTGCCTGAATGATAACGAACATTTTTCCCTCCAGCGTGTTGGGTTCGTGAGGGCAGAATGGTTCAGGAAGACGGGCTCGGAAATTCCCACATATGGGTGCCCACAGATGGACCCCCGCATATGTGGGGGTMGCATGKACGATGGACATCAACAGGTTGTACCCGGTCTTGCCGGGCGCAACTCTTAAGGCCGAATTTTGGGGCAGGTCAGGGATTGATGATGCGCAACTGCACGGCCCGCGACGCAGCTGCGGAAATGGTGGCGCAGCCGAGCTTGAAGCGGGCGGTTTTCAGATAATCGCGGGTCGTGTGCTCGGAAATGCCCAGGATGACGGCGATGTCCTTGTAGTCCTTGCCGAGCGCGGTCCAATGCAGGCATTCGATTTCGCGCGGAGAAAGTGCCGGCACCGGGTCGTTCTCGCCGTGAAGCTCGTAGATGGCCTTCCGATGAACCATATGAGCGATCTCGATCCACTCATTGCGATAGAGCTTGACCATAGCGGTCCAATCATCGAGCGGAATGCGGGCATTGATCGACAGCAGCGCCCGGCGCTGCGCCTTGTCGGCAACGGGGATCGAGTAGCCGTTGCCGCCGATCCCGTGCTTCTGGGCGTCGACCAGCATGGCATAGGCTTCCGGTGTCGGCTCCACCTCGCTCCAGTCGAAGGGCAGTTGGCGCTCGAAGCCCTGTTTGACGATCGGATCGACCTTTACATAGCTGTTGAGCAGATAGCGCGACACCCAGGCATCCGGATAGGTAGTGCGCACGAAAGGGGCGTCGATCTTTGCCGCAATGGTCTGAGCCAGGTGATAGGTGACGTAGTCTACGGCGTACTCCGCCTGGAAAATGCGGATGGAAGTATCGACATTGGCTGCAGCCTTGATCTGTTCKAAAACGGATTCGAACTTTTGCGAATAGCTATTTTCCGTCATCGTGCCGCCTGCCTCAAACCGTTCAATCCTACCGCGAGGAATGTCAAAAATACAAGGTATCCCCACATATGCGGGGAATGACTTTTCCAGACCCGTCTGTTAGCGCCTTTTTCGGGGAGGCTCCAGATGGACAGCAAGAGAACTTTCGACATCGCCGAATGCCATCAGGCAGCCAAAGGGCTGAAATCCAGCTGGCAGGACATGGCTGGCTCCGAGGCGTTGATCCGCGCGCTCGTCGCCGAACGCAATGGCGATACGTTGCTTGCCTTGTTCTGGACAGAGGTTCACCGGACGCTCTGCGAAGAGAAATAATCGCTCCTTTACAGTTAAATCAGTCACGAAATCATCTTCGATGAACCGTCACTGGTCGCCCGATGGGCGCGACCATTTTGGGGTCGGTTTCACCATGGGATAATCGGCTGCCCTGACATCGAGGATGCCGAGATCGATGATGCAGTCCTCGCCTTGTCATAGCTCATCGTCGCGTCAACGCGTGTGGTGCCCGAAGGAATACCGGAGGGCACGTAGAAACAGGGATCGTTCGCCTGATCGGAATGCGTGGCATGGACGGTGAATTCGGTCATGGAGCGGCCATCGGCGAAGGTTCGGATACGTCGTGTAAAGCAGCAAGATGACAGGCATATCGCGAACGTATCTCACCGGCCATCAGAGCAGATGGCATATGAACACGTCTTCACATTTGTCGCCAGTTAATTGGGGTCACGCACCACAGGCAAGGTATGTGAAGCCTGACCCAGCAAAATATCCAGCATATTCCAGCATATCGCCCAAATATGCTTGACGGATCGTTAGCGCGGAGCGCAAAGGTGCTTGTGGAAACGGTTACACAAGTGCCGCTGTATAATATTGGGAGGGATGGCCGGTATTGCGTGTTGAACACACAGCGCCTTGCGCTGAGACCGCGTAAAAGCCGCTCGATAGCGGCAAGACCGGCCCAATGGAATGCAAATGACCGAAAAGCGCGTGCATCTGGTCTTCAAGACCCATCTCGACATCGGCTTTACGGACCATGCCGAAAAAGTCCGTCGTCAATATCATGAACGCTTCATCCCGCAGGCGATCGAGACCGGTGCGCATTTTTATGCCGAAAACCCTGAAGAGCCGAAGTTCATCTGGACAACAGGCGCGTGGCTGATCTGGGATCATCTGAATTCACGATCGCCTGCCGAGGTCGCGGCCCTGGAGCAGGCGATCGAACGCGGGCTCATCCGGTGGCACGGGCTGCCTTTCACCACCCATACGGAGCTGATGTCGCCTGATCTGTTCCGTGCCGGTCTTTCCTATTCGCAGGAGCTCGACCGCCGTTTCGGCAAAAAGACGATTGCGGCGAAGATGACCGACGTTCCCGGCCATACGCTCGGCATGGTGCCCTTGCTGGCCGAGGCCGGCTTCCGCTTCCTGCATCTCGGGGTCAACACGGCTTCGCCGACGCCTGAGGTGCCTGACGTTTTCCGCTGGCGCGCGCCTGACGGCGCTGAAGTCGTCGTCATGTATCAGCGCTCCTATGGCGAGACCTATTTCCCCGAAGGTTTCGATGACGGGCTGAGCTTTGCCCACACGCAGGACAATATCGGTCCGCAGAGCGTGCCGCAGACGGCGGAAGCCTATCGCGACTTGCGTCGTCTCGAGCCTGGGGCGATCCTCCGCGCGGCGACGCTGGAGGATTATGGCGCGATCCTCTGGGAGGAGCGGGAGCGTTTTCCGGTGCTGGAGCTGGAGCTTGGCGACAGCTGGATCCATGGCAGCGCCACCGATCCCTTGAAGACGGCGAAGTTCCTGGCCCTGCAACGGCTCTATGACCGCTTTGCCGGCGAGGGGCTCAATGCGCGCAGGCTCGCCTTCGGCCGCGGGCTCGCCATGGTGGCGGAGCACACGTGCGGAGTGGATATCAAATCCTATCTACGCGACGACAAGGCCTGGGCAAAAGCCGATTTCAACGCCGCGCGCAAAACCGATTACCGTTTCGCCTATACCGAGGCGTCATGGGACGAGCAGCGCGGCTATATCGATCAGGCCGTCGCCGAACTCGATGCCAAAGATCAGCATGAGGCGCAGGCMGTGCTTTCAGAGCTTTTCGCGCCCGCGCTCGTCGGCAGCGCGAGCCGCGACACCCGCCTGAGCGCCGGCGGCTGGTCGATCGAGCTTGATGAGCTAACCGGTGATGTCACAGCGCTCACGTCACCGCGGGGGCGGCGGATGGCTGGCCGTGCTGGCTCGCTGATCGCCTATCGCTATGAGAGCTATGACGCTGCCGACGTTGCCAGGCATATGGACAGCTATCTCACTCACCGGCAGGAATGGGCGGTGCTGGATCACGACAAGCCGGGGCTTGGCCGTTCGGGCGCTGCGCTCTCGAAGGTTTTTGTGCCTCATCTCGAGAGTGCAGGCGAGGGAAGCCTGTTGCTGTCCATGGCGGCCGAAGCCGTCGAACGGTTTGGCGCTCCGCGGCAGCTAGCGATTGAATTCTCGGCCGATGGTGAGGCCTTGCAACTGCGCCTTTCGCTGCGAGACAAGGCGGCGAACCGCATGCCGGAGGCAAGTTTCCTGTCTTTTACGCCCGAGGTCGCAAAGGACTGGGCTTTCAGGAAAATGGGTCTCTGGCACCAGTCCGGAAATTTCGCCAGATCCGGTGGAGGCCAGCTTCAGGCGGTGACTGCAGTCCGTGGCGAATTCGGCGTGTCCAACGGCGCGCTCGTCGTCGCGCCCTTGGATACGCCGCTGATCGCGCCGCAGAACTGGGATTTCATGAGTTTCTGCAGGGGCCTGCCGGATTTCGAAGAGGGAATCCGCTTCAACCTGCACAATAATAAATGGGGAACCAACTTCCCGATGTGGTGGGAAGGTGATTTCTCCGCCCGTTTCCGGATCAGTTTGGAATAGCCGCGCTTTTACCCGGCCCGTGACAGCTTTTGGCGCTGGTTGCTGAAAGCGGCCGGCTTAGGTGGTTTCGGCGCTTTCGGGCGAAATTTGACGAGAACTTCGTTGCCATCCGTCGAGGCACGCGTGCGCTCCAGTCTCTCGCGTTCGGCCGTCGCCTGAAGCCAATGCTCGGAATCGCGGCCATTCGGCCTGCCCTCCGCTTCCCAGATCGCATAGGCTCGCTTGCATATCCACTCATGCCGGGAGGTGTTGCTCATCGTTTCGTCCTTCTTGCGCCGATCTTTTCCCTCGATTCCACACGATTGGCCTCCCGCCAAAGGCGGATATCTCAAGCTGATCTTGTGAATGAGCCGGCATTGCCGGCATTCCGATGGGGCGGCATGGCGTTACGCCATGCTTACCGGAAGAACGATTTCACCTGACATGTGTTCCCGACATATTCTGTGAAATTTCCTCCAGGGAGCCGCGGAGGGAGACGCATTATTCAGAGCGTGAGCGCTCGCTGTTGGCTTCGTCGTGTTTGACATTCCAGTCCTTGCGAGACTTCTGGCCGGGCGGGGTGCGATGGATGGTGGCATCATCAGAATGGGTGATGTCGCGCGGCTTGGCGCTGGAGACGCCGCTGTTGCGGCGACCCTCTTGCGAACGCGCGAACTGTCCTTCGGCGTCTTTGTGGATTTTGTCTTTGCCGCTCACGATCGTCTCCTACTCGCGCATGCTATCAGGCTGAACAGGCGGACGCCGCTTGGCGGCCATCAGCAAGTCCAGTTCGACGGAAGACGGACCGAAGCGGGTAAAGAGGCTTTCGGCCTGTTCGTTCTTGAKGCCGTATTTGGCGGCGAATTCGTGAAGACTATACGGGCGGCCACGCAGGGTGCGGCTGCGTCGTTCGGGTTGGTGAATTTGCGTCATTCTGATCTCCCCAGACTACTTGCTGAGGCACAACCAGTCAGCACGTTAAAGGTTCCAAATCCGGTCTTTCCGATGCCGTCCTACAGGCGAAATACCGGTTTAGCGTGTCTCGACAGCAAAAAAACGCCGGCAAGTCTCAATGAATTTCAATCGGTTAGAAGATGCGGTACGCAAGGCGGTCAGAAATGGCTTTATCACGCCCGTGTTACTCTATAAAATGAATCGTGTATCCGGTCCGAAGGAGGAACCGAGCTGTTGTTTCCGCGTCGATCCGGACCGGGTCTTGAGGAAGCTGGCTTAATCCATCAGAGGAGACAGACATGATGAATGCACTGCCGCCACTTCACAACGGACATGCACCGTTTACCCTGCAACAKCTCTTCCGCGAGGCGCTTTATGCCTACGAGGAATGGGACAGCGAACTGACGGAGCCGATTGTCACCCATGAAGGCAGGGTCATTCCAATCAGCTTCGTTTTCGAAGCCATGCGTGAATGCACCGATATCGTCCCTGCCAATATTGTCGGCGCCGTCACCGAACGGCTGACCAAACCCTGGGAAGGCGAGGGACCGCTGGATCAGATGACTTTCTCCACGGCGGCGCGCGTCATGCGCGTTCTGGTGCGCAAGCGCCTTCTTGCCAATGGCACGCCTGATATCGTCGCGCTTTCGACGCGCGCATCCGAAGCGGAATCCCGAGAATAGGCCTTTCAGGATCGCGGCACTGGCCGCGATCCTATTCCTTGCGGGGAACCCTGCTCATTTCCAGCCGTTGAAACAGGCAGAGAAGGAATGAGCACCATGTTGAGATCCATTTTACACGAAATCATGGGAACGGGCGTTCGCGAGGCTCATCTGCCGCGATCGCTGGAGCAGTTCCTTGGCGAAAAGAATGTCCTCATCGTCTTCGCCGATGCCGAGGACAACAGGCCGATCGTTCAGGACGAATTGCTGCGCAAGTCGCAGATGCGGCTTATCGAAGATGATATCGAGGTCTTCACGGTCGCTGGCGGCGGCGCATTCTCGCTTTTCGAGGATGGGCGGGACCTTGATGCCGACGAACTGCGCGATGAGCTTCAGGGGCCGCTCAGCGGCGAATTCGGGCTGGTGCTGATCGGTCGGGATGGCCAGGTGAAACTGCGTTCCAGCGAGCCGATGAGTGTGGAGGAGATCAGCCGCGCTGCAGCCATCGTTCCGCCGGGCCACTAACCCCTCAGAGTTCGAATGCTTCCTTGAGGCCGAGGCTCTTGCGTTCGCGCAGATCGAKATCGGCCTCGATATGGGCGATGTGGTGGAGCATCAGGTGGCAGGCGCGGTCGAGTTCCTTGTGCTCGATCGCTTCGATGATATCGCCATGTTCGGAATGGCCGCAGCTGGAGACCGTCGATTGGCCGTAGAGGGCAATCACCAGCGAGGAGCGGGCGACCAGTTCTTCCATGAAGCGCTGCATGATGGCATTGCCGGAGATGGCAGCAAGCGTCAGGTGGAAATCGCCCGAGGCCTTGATTTCGGCCCGCCTTGCGGTCTGGCCACGCTMGCTCATCAGCCGGCCCTCCTCCAAAAGCAATTGCTTGAGATGCTGGATATCAGATGGGGTGATGCGGGCTGCCGCGTCCCGCAGGATGCCGGGCTCAACCAGACGGCGGGCGGCAAAAATCTGCCGCGCTTCTTCCGGCGAGGGGTAGGCGACGAAGGCGCCGCGGTTCTTCTCGACGCTGACCAGACCTTCATAGGAAAGCGCCTGCAGGGCGGCGCGGGCGAGCGTGCGGCTGACATTGAAGAGATTGCCGACATCGCTTTCAGAYAATTTCGTGCCGGGCGACAAACGCCGCTCCACGATCGCATCCCGGATGGCATCGCGGATCTGCGAGGCGCCGATTTCTTGGGCATCACCCGGTTGCAGAGCGCTGGCGGCGGATTTCATGAAATCGGTTTCCCTAGTGTCTRCAAACCATATCCGCCTTCGTCGTAAAAGTTAAACGGAATTTGTGCGCATAATGCAGGCGAAATTGTATACGATTTTTTGCTCGAATTGAGCACGAAAGCCCATTTTGTGTGCAGTGCGAAAATGCCTGCGATTTCGCCAGGCAACATTATGTCATGAAAAATTCATGGATTGTAAGGGTTTGAAGCGCGGCCTGCGAATTGGCACGGCAGATGCATCGTCCTTCTCGAACAGGGGAAGACACGATGTCGAAAGCGGCAGAGATCGATATAGCATCCGTTTCCAAGGTCTATGGCGCGACCACGGCGGTCCATGCCATCAGCCTTAAGATCCCGGCTGGTTCCTATTGCTGCTTCCTGGGTCCATCCGGCTGCGGGAAGACCTCGACGCTGCGCATGATCGCCGGTCATGAGAGCATTTCATCAGGCGATATCCGTCTTGGCAATGTCGTCGTCACCGATTTTCCGCCGGCAAAGCGCGGGACGGCGATGATGTTCCAGTCCTATGCGCTGTTTCCGCATCTCGACCTTGTCGACAACGTTGCCTTCAGCCTGAAGATGAAGGGTGTCGACAAGGACGAGCGCCGGGCCAAAGCGCTTGATATGCTGAGGCTGATGCAGATGGAGGCCTATGCCAGCAGGCGGCCGGCACAGCTTTCCGGCGGCCAGCAGCAGCGTGTGGCTCTAGCGCGTGCCCTGATTACCGATCCGGAAGCACTGCTGCTCGACGAGCCGCTCTCTGCACTCGATCCATTCCTGAAGATCCGCATGCGGGCGGAACTGAAGAAGCTGCAGAAGACGCTCGGCATCACCTTCGTGCATGTGACCCACAGCCAGGAAGAGGCGATGGCGCTCGCCGACATCATCGTCATCATGAATGACGGGAAGATCGAGCAGGCCGCATCACCGCGACAGGTCTTCGAGAAGCCGGCGACTGCCTTCGTGGCCCGCTTCATGGGCGATCACAACGTGCTCTCCGGCCGGGTGACATCGAGCGAGAATGGCGTTGTCGTCATGCAGGTACCGGAGGGGCAGAGCTTTTCAGTCCGCGGAACGGGCAGGGAAGTTGGCGAAGCCGTCGATATCGGCATCCGCACCGACCGCGTGCGCCTTCAGGTCGCGAGCGAGTGGACGCTCGGCTTCGACGGTCTCGTCTCCAACATCGAATATCGCGGCTCCTCGGTAAAAATCACCGTTCTGGGAGCCGGCAGCGATGACTTCACCGTCATCGCAAGTGATAGCGATTACTTCGCAAAGCCGGTTTCGGTCGGCGATGCGGTGTCTTTGAGTTGGGCTCTGGAGGATGCCGTCCTCCTTGGCCGCGTGTCTGCATAACCTTCAATATCAAGAAAAGGGGAACTGCCATGACGACTGAAACGAAAAACACCAAGGCGGAAAAGGGAATTTCCCGCCGCTCGCTTCTGAAGACGGGTGCCGCTGCCGTCGGCGCAATTGCGGGTTCGGGCGCCATCACCGGCTTTCCGACCATCTGGGCGCAGTCCAACATCACGCTCCGCCAGTTCGGCACCGGCGTTTCGAACATCAATGCAATCGCCGAAAAGTGCAAAGCGGATCTCGGCATCACGCTGGAGATGACGGCGACCGATTCCGACGCCGCCGCCCAGCGCGCCGTGACGCAGCCGGACAGCTACGACATTGCCGATATCGAATACTGGATCTGCAAGAAGGTGTTCCCGACCGGCGTGTTGCAGCCGATGGACGTCAAGAAGCTCAAGTATTTCGACAAGGTCGTGCCGATCTTCACGAGCGGCAAGCTGAAGGCGGACAGCACGATCGCGCAAGGGACGGCGCCGCACACKGTCGGCTTCGTCGAGGCGCAGGATTCCAAGAAGTTCGCCAAGGAGCAGACGCAGTGGTTCACGATGATGCCGACGATCTACAATGCCGATACGCTCGGCATTCGTCCTGACCTGACCGGGCGCGAAATCACCTCCTGGGCCGACATTCTCGATCCGGCCTACAAGGGCAAGACGGCCATCATCAACGTGCCGTCGATCGGCATCATGGATGCGGCGATGATCGCCGAAGCCTCCGGCAAGATCAAATATGCCGACAAGGGCAACATGACCAAGGAAGAGATCGACAAGACGATCGACTTCCTGATCAAGACCAAGGGCGACGGCCAGTTCCGCGCTTTCTGGAAGAGCTTCGACGAGTCGGTCAACCTGATGGCATCGGGCGAAGTGGTCATCCAGTCCATGTGGTCGCCGGCCGTTGCCGCCGTCCGCGGCAAGGGCATTGCCTGCCGCTTCCAGCCGCTCAAGGAAGGCTACCGCGCCTGGGGTGGCGGTCTCGGTCTTGCCGCGCATCTCAAGGGCGCACAGCTCGATGCCGCCTACGAGTACATCAACTGGTACACGTCCGGCTGGGTCGGCGCCTACCTCAACCGCCAGGGTTACTACTCGGCCTGCCTTGAAACCGCCAAGGGATTCATGACCGCCGACGAGTGGGGCTACTGGATGGAAGGCAAGGCTGCGCAGGGCGATATCCTCTCGCCCGAAGGCAAGGTCATGGAGAAGGCCGGCTCGGTTCGCGATGGCGGCTCCTTCGAAGAGCGTATCGGCCACATCGCCTGCTGGAACTCCGTCATGGACGAGGACCGCTACATGGTTCGCCGATGGAACGAGTTCATCGCGGCTTAAGTGCTTGTGGCTTTCCCCTCCCTAACCCTCCCCACAAGGGGGAGGGAACTCGGCGAGGGTGCAGCCTGAAAACTCCCTCCCCCTTGTGGGGAGGGTTGGGGAGGGGTCTTTTTATCCCTCCCTGTTCGGACAGGACAGATTTCCGAAGGGGGAAGAATGGCCACGATCGCTTCAGAGCAGACGATACCGGCACTAGAAGCGCCCAAACGCGCCTTCAGGCTTGCGCCATCTGCGATCTCCTATCTGCAGGCCACGCCGCTGATCGCCATCCTCGGCTTCTTCTTCGTCCTGCCGATCCTGATGATCACTGTCGTCAGTTTCTGGGACTATGATTTCGCCGGCATCTATCCCGACTTCCTGACCATGAACTACACCGACACGCTGGGTTCATGGGTGACGTGGAAGACCTATCTCAACACGTTGAAATTCACCGTCATCGTCTGGGCGCTGACGCTCTTCATCGGCTTCTGGGTCGCCTATTTCCTGGCCTTCCATATCCGCAAGACCTCGACGCAGATGATCCTCTTCCTCGTCTGCACCGTGCCTTTCATGACCTCGAACATCATCCGCATGATCTCGTGGATCCCGGTGCTCGGCCGCAACGGGCTTGTCAATTCGGCGCTGGTGGAAATGGGTATCGTGCCGCAGCCGGTGGAATGGCTGCTCTATTCGGATTTCGCCGTAGTGCTTGCCATGGTGCATCTCTACACGCTCTTCATGGTGACGCCGATCTTCAACACGCTGATGCGAATCGACCGCTCGCTTTTCGAAGCGGCGCGTGATGCCGGCGCCTCCGGTTGGCAGGTGCTGTGGAACGTGGTGATCCCGCTTGCCAAGCCGGGTATAGCGATCGGCACAATCTTCGTTGTCACGCTCGTCATGGCCGATTTCTCCACCGTGCAGGTAATGTCCGGCGGGCAGAGCGCCTCCGTAGCGCTGATGATGAAGAACCAGATGTCGCTGTTGCAATATCCGGCGGCCGCCGCCAACGCCGTCGTGCTGCTGGCCGTCGTGCTGTTGATGGTCGCTGCGATCCTGCGCGTTGTCGATATTCGCAAGGAGCTCTAGGATGTATCGCGAAAAACGCTCCTTCGAATTCTACTTGCTCGCACTCTTCTTCGCCGTCTTCGTGCTCTTCCTCTACGGGCCGCTGTCTGCGATCGTCATCCTCTCGTTTCAGGGGCCGGATGGTGGCCTGACCTTCCCGCTGAATGGCGTTTCGACGCACTGGTTCTTCAATCTTTTCGAGAAGCAGGCGGTCGGTGATTTCGGCGCATCCTTCCGGCGCTCGTTCATCCTCGGCCTGATGGTGATGATCGTGACCGTCGTTGTCTCGCTCATGGCGGGCCTTGCCTTCCGCCGGCGTTTCCGCGGTTCTTCCGTGCTGTTTTATGCGACGGTCGCGAGCCTCGTCGTGCCGTCGATCATCATCTCGCTCGGCATTGGCGTCGTCTACCAGCAGGGCGGCCTGCGACCGGCCTGGTATTCCTCGGCCTTCGGAGCGCATCTGACCTGGACATTGCCTTTCGGCGTGCTGATCATGTTTGCCGTCTTCAACCGTTTCTCGCCGGCATATGAGGAGGCCGCGCGGGATCTTGGCGCGACCTCCTGGCAGACCTTCCGACATGTCGTGTTGCCGATGATCGCGCCAAGTCTGATCGGCGTCGGCCTGTTCGGCTTCACGCTTTCCTATGACGAATTCGCGCGCACGCTGATGACGTCCGGCACCTACAATACGCTGCCGCTCGAAATCTACGGCATGACCACGAACGTCACGACGCCGGTGCTCTATGCGCTCGGTACGGTCACGACGCTCTTCTCCTTCACCATCATTCTCGTCGCGCTCGGCATCATGACGATGCTCGGCCGGCGGCAGGCAAAGACAAGCTGACATGCGCATATTGATCGTCAATCCCAATACCACTGCTTCCATGACGGAGAAGGCAGCGACCGCTGCACGCGCGGTTGCCGCCGCCGGCACCGAGATCATGGTCGCGACCTCGCGCATGGGCCCTGTTTCCATCGAGGGGCATTATGACGGGGCTCTTGCCATCCCCGGCCTCTTGACGGAGCTGAAAGAGCGTCAGCAGACCGGCTATGACGCGGCAATCGTCGCGTGTTTCGATGACACCGGCCTTGATGCGGCACGCACCTTTGCCAATGTGCCGGTTCTCGGTCTCTGCGAATCCGCCGTTGCGACCGCTGGCTTTCTTGCGCAGCGCTTCACGGTCGTGACGACGCTGGAGCGCTCGCGGGTGCTGATCGACAATCTCGTGCGCCGCTATGGCATGGGCGGGCGGGCGAAGGTCAGGGCCTCTGATATTCCGGTACTGGAACTGGAAGACGCGGCATCGGGAGCGATCGGCAAGCTGAAGGCGGAAATCGAGAGGGCGCTGTCGGAAGATGGCGCAGAGGCGATCGTGCTCGGCTGCGCCGGCATGACGGATCTGGCGCGCGAACTGCAGGAGTTCTACGGCGTGCCCGTCATCGACGGCGTGGCTGCTGCCGTCAAGCAGGCGGAGGCGCTGGTATCGCTGGGGCTCTCCACCAGCAAGCGCGGCTCCTATGCCTCGCCGCTGCCGAAGTCTTTTACCGGTGCGATGAGCGGTTTTGCGCCAATTCGGGCGGTCGGCTGAACATGTCCGTTTCCTTTGATTTCACCGCGCTGACCGAGCGCGAGCGCTACAAGCTGATGATCGGCACGATCATCCCCCGACCGATCGCGCTGGTGACGACGGTGGATGAAAACGGGCGCATCAATGCCGCACCTTTCTCCTTCTTCAACTGCCTGTCGGCCGATCCGCCGATCCTCGCCATCGGAGTTGAAAACCATCCGGACATGGCCTTCAAGGATACGGGTCACAATATCCGCGTGACCGAGGTCTTTACGGTCAACATCGTCTCCTTCGCCATTGCCGAGGCCATGCATATCTGCGGCGCCAAATATCCGCGTGGTGTCGATGAGCTGAAAGAGGCGGGTCTGACGGCGATGCCTGGCGTGAAGGTTGCTTCGCCCTGGGTCGAGGAGGCGCCGGCCGCCTTCGAATGCCGCCGGCATATAACGCTCGAACTCGGCAAATCACGGCAGATCATCATGGGCGAGATCGTCTATGCGCATTACCGCGACGGGGTGGTCGACCCCGAGCGATTGCACGTGGATCCCGCCATGGTCGATGCCATTGCGCGGCTCGGTGGCGATACGTGCTCGACGGTCCGCGACCGTTTCGAGATGCTGACGCCGAAACTTTGAGCGGTGCATAGTGCCAAGTTTCTGCTTTACTTTTTCCCTTTGGGTGAGAATGGTCACTGCCGACCATCACGCTGAGAGGAGAGCCGTGCCATGTCGATCGAAGAAGATCTGATCCTTATCGCGGAACAGGAAAAGGCGCTGAGCTTCGATGCCTTCGATCTGACGACTGCATGGCAGCTCGGCAAGCTCCTGCAGGAACTTGCCACAGAGCGTGGCCTCGGCATTGCCATCGATATCACGCTGCATTCCATGCCGGTCTTCTATGCGGCGCTTCCGGGTGTGACGCCCGACAACGTTCATTGGGTCCGTCGCAAGCGCAACATGGTGTTCCGCTATTTCCGCAGCAGCTACGCTTCCGGGCTGAAGCTGCAGAAGGAGGGCAAGACGGTGGAAGATAACGGGCTTTCCGGCGCCGACTATGCGCCGCATGGCGGCAGCTTCCCGATCAACGTCAGGGGCACGGGCTGCATCGGCGCCGTCACCGTATCCGGCCTGCCGCAGCGGGACGACCACAATCTCGCGGTCGAGGCCCTGGCGCTGATGCTGGCGAAGGATCTGGATACGCTGAGGCTCGCCTGAGTGCCTCATTTTTGACAAATAAAAGCCACGAAAACTGCAAGGTCGCGATCCGTTCCCGGTGACGATTATATTTCGTGACGATAAGGTGCGCCCGGTTTTGTAACTTGCCGCCGGGACACCATGTTACGTTTGCTCTTTGCCTTTGCTGCCATTGGTTTCAGCCTCTTCCTCGCCTCCTGCAATACGCTCTCGAAAGAGGAATGCGTCGCCGCCGATTGGCGGGTGATCGGCGAATCCGACGGGGCCGCCGGCTATGAGCCGCAGGAGCGTTTTGCCGCGCACGCCAAATCCTGCGAGCGGGTGAAGATCGTGCCCGACCAGACCATCTGGTATCAGGGCTTTCAGGCAGGCCTGGTGCGCTACTGCACGCCGATGAGCGGCCTGATGCACGGGCAGGCGGGCCACGGCTACTCCAATGTCTGCCCGCCGCAGACGGCTGCAGGCTTCCTGCGAGGCTATACGCTCGGGAACCGTCAGCATTCGGTGCAATCACGGCTAAGCTCGCTGCAGAGCGATTATGGATCGAAGGAAGCCGAGATCGACGAGCTGTCGCGCAGGCTCAAGGATGCACCCGATGCAGACCGGCATGATATCCGCCGGCGGATGGACGATCTCGAAGACGATATGCGCCGCATTCGCAGAGAGCAGCGCGACGTCGAGGACGAACTCGATGACGCGAGCGCCGAGGTGCAGTGGTTCCAGCAGAACCCCAACGCAGCGCCGCCGGTCGTGCCGGGCTACTAAGTCTTCGCCTCAGAGCTTGCCGCCGGCTTCGCTAATGCCCTTGGTCAGGCTGCCCGTCGCCGGGAAAAGCGGGATGAGGCAGGCCTGCAGGGCGTGGTAGATGTCGCCCTTGCCGGGGAAGAGCGAGTGCGAGGGCACGAGGTCTTCCGTCAGTTCCTCATGCCAGCCGCCGTTCTCGTGATCGATGAAGCTGCGCTCGATCACATTCCAGATCTTGCGGTAGCTTTCCTCGTGATAATCGCTCGGCAGGTGCTCGTTCAGGAAGTGCGCGGCAGCCGCACCCTCACAGGCCGGCCACCAGAGCTTGTTGCGCTTGGCAGGCCTGTCTGCCCAGTCGAGCGTGTAAAAGAAACCGCCCTTGTCATTGTCCCAGCCGAGAGCCATGGATTGCTCGAAAAGGGCCTTGGCAGCATCCGGCATCCATTCGAGGCGTTTGCCGCCGAGTACCCAGAGCTGCAGGATGAGGCGTGTCCATTCCAGCCAGTGGCCGGGTGTCGTGCCGGCCGGCCGGAACATTTCGTTCGGATGGTAGTAATCCTTGTCGAGGTTCCATTCGGCGTCGAAATGCTCGGCGACGCGCCAGTCGACGGAGCCTGCCGAGCGGCGGATAACGAGATCGGTGATGCTTTCGGCCTTGGTCAGGTAGTCCCGGTCGCCGGTCGCTTCGAAGGCGGCCATCAGCGCTTCGGTGAGATGCATGTTGGAGTTCTGGCCGCGATAGGTGCCGCCATCGAGCGGCTGCCAGTCGGCGGTGAATTCTTCGGCGATAGCGCCGTGCTTGGCTTCCCAGAACTTCGTGTTCAGGACCTCGGTAATATCGGCGAGCATGCCATCGGCCAGCGGATGGCCGATCGTCTTGGCGGAGGAGGCGGCGAGAAGGACGAAGGCATGGCCGTAACCCTGCTTGTTGGAATCGACGGGACCATTGTTGTCCAGCGACCAGAAATAACCACCGTTCCTGCGGTCGCGATGACTGTTCCAGATGTAGTTCATGCCGTGATCGACGACATCGGCCGCACCCGGACGCCCGAGCAGCGCGCCGATCGAGAAGCAATGGACGGCGCGCGAGGCGATATGGATCGGCCGCACCTGGCCTTCGGCATCGAGCGGCTTGCCGGCATCGTCGAGATCGTAGAAGCCGCCCTTCGGGTTGACGGAATTATGCTGGAAGAAATCGAAGAGGCCGTTGGCCTGCGAAAGCAGCCAGCCGCGATGATAGGTGCGGGTGGACCAGTTGCCGAGTGCAGGTGCCATGATACTCCTCCGAATTCGTGCACAATGCCTTATGAAAAACGCCTATATAGGGGTCGGGCGAGTCTGTCATCCGCCAAGGCTTGTAATGGCTAAAAGCAACAGGCATATGTTGACATAAAGATATCTTTATGTGATTTGTCTTTTCCGATCTTATGACGTCAAGGAGCCTTCCCGTGTTCGACAATCTCTTTGGTCCCGATGGGGGCAAGCGTGATGGCAGTGAAGTGTTTGCGGCGCTGAGGCAAGCAGCCAGCGAACGCATCCTCGTTCTTGACGGCGCCATGGGCACGCAGATCCAGGGTCTGGGCTACGATGAAGACCATTTCCGCGGCGACCGTTTCATCGGCTGCGCCTGCCATCAGAAGGGCAATAACGACCTGCTGATCCTGTCGCAGCCGGATGCGATCGAGGAAATCCACTATAAATACGCCAAGGCCGGCGCCGATATCTTGGAAACCAATACTTTCTCCTCAACCCGCATCGCGCAGGCGGACTACGCGATGGAAGGTGAGGTTTATGCGCTGAACAAGGAAGGCGCCGAGATCGTGCGCCGGGCTGCGCAGCGCGCCGAGCGCGAGGACGGCAAGCGCCGCTTTGTTGCCGGTGCCATCGGCCCGACGAACCGCACCGCTTCGATTTCGCCCGACGTCAACAATCCGGGCTTCCGCGCCGTGACCTTCGACGATCTGCGCGATGCCTATGCCGAACAGATCGACGGCCTGATCGATGGCGGCGCCGATATCATCCTCATCGAGACGATCTTCGATACGCTGAATGCCAAGGCTGCGATCTTTGCCTGCGAGGAGCGTTTCGAGGCCAAGGGCATCCGCCTGCCTGTGATGATATCAGGTACGATCACCGACCTCTCGGGCCGCACACTGTCAGGCCAGACACCGACGGCCTTCTGGAACTCGGTGCAGCACGCCAACCCGTTCACGATCGGCCTCAACTGCGCGCTCGGCGCCAATGCGATGCGCCCGCATCTGCAGGAGCTTTCGGGCGTTGCGGATACCTTTATCTGCGCCTATCCGAATGCCGGCMTGCCGAACGAATTCGGCCAGTATGACGAGACGCCGGAACTGATGGCGGCACAGATCGATAGCTTTGCCCGCGAAGGCCTGGTCAATATCGTCGGCGGCTGCTGCGGCTCGACGCCCGAGCATATCAAGATGATTGCCGAGACGGTGGCCAAGTACAAGCCGCGGCCGATTCCCGAGCACCGGCCCTTCATGTCGCTGTCTGGCCTCGAGCCCTTCGAGCTGACCAAGGACATTCCCTTCGTCAATGTCGGCGAGCGCACCAACGTCACGGGTTCGGCCCGCTTCCGCAAGCTGATCACCAATGCCGATTTTACGGCAGCACTCGACGTCGCCCGCGACCAGGTCGAGAACGGCGCGCAGGTGATCGACATCAACATGGACGAAGGCCTGATCGATTCCGAAAAGGCGATGGTCGAGTTCCTGAACCTCATCGCTGCCGAACCGGACATTGCCCGTGTGCCCGTGATGATCGACTCGTCGAAATTCTCGATCATCGAATCCGGCCTGAAGCGGGTGCAGGGCAAGGCGATCGTCAACTCGATCTCGCTCAAGGAAGGGGAGGAGAATTTCCTCGCCCAGGCGCGCCTGGTGCACAATTATGGTGCGGCCGTGGTCGTCATGGCCTTCGATGAAACAGGGCAGGCGGACAGCTATCAGCGCAAGGTGGGCATCTGCACCCGCGCCTACAAGCTGTTGACCGAGAAGGTCGGCTTCCCGCCGGAAGATATCATCTTCGACCCGAACATCTTCGCGGTCGCGACCGGTATCGAGGAGCACAATAATTACGGCGTCGACTTCATCGAGGCGACGCGCACGATCCGCAAGACCATGCCGCTCGTCCATATCTCGGGCGGTGTGTCGAACCTCTCTTTCTCCTTCCGCGGCAATGAGCCGGTGCGCGAGGCGATGCATGCCGTATTCCTGTACCACGCCATCCAGGCGGGCATGGACATGGGTATCGTCAATGCCGGTCAGCTTGCCGTCTACGACAATATCGATCCGGAGCTGCGCGAGGCCTGCGAGGACGTGGTGCTGAACCGCCGTCCCGATGGCACCGAGCGGCTGCTCGAAGTTGCGGAG
Source organism: Rhizobium sp. 05L429 (assembly GCF_056397645.1). Taxonomy (NCBI): domain Bacteria; kingdom Pseudomonadati; phylum Pseudomonadota; class Alphaproteobacteria; order Hyphomicrobiales; family Rhizobiaceae; genus Rhizobium; species Rhizobium sp. 05L429. The sequence continues at coordinate 68,673 of NZ_JBFTNV010000006.1, forward strand.
AAATTCCGTGGCGGCGCGGCACGCGAAGGCCGCGTTCAGGATCTCTCCTGGCGCGAGTGGAGCGTCGAGAAGCGCCTCGAGCACGCACTGGTCAACGGCATTACCGAATATATCGAGGCCGATACCGAGGAAGCCCGTCAGCAGGCGGCGCGCCCGCTGCACGTCATCGAAGGCCCGCTGATGGCCGGCATGAACGTGGTCGGCGATCTCTTCGGCTCGGGCAAAATGTTCCTGCCGCAGGTGGTGAAGTCCGCTCGCGTCATGAAACAGGCCGTTGCCGTTCTCCTCCCCTACATGGAAGAGGAGAAGCGCCAGAATGGTGGTGAAGAGCGCAAGTCTGCCGGCAAGATCCTGATGGCGACCGTCAAGGGCGACGTGCACGATATCGGCAAGAACATCGTCGGCGTCGTGCTCGCCTGCAACAATTACGAGATCATCGACCTCGGCGTCATGGTGCCGGCAACGAAGATCTTGGAGACGGCCGTTGCCGAGAAGGTCGATGTCATCGGTCTTTCCGGCCTCATCACGCCGTCGCTCGACGAGATGGTGCATGTGGCGGCCGAAATGGAGCGGGAGGGCTTCAATATCCCGCTGCTGATCGGCGGCGCGACGACCAGCCGTGTGCACACCGCCGTCAAGATCCATCCAGGCTACAACAAGGGTCAGACGATCTATGTGACGGATGCCAGCCGCGCTGTCGGTGTCGTCTCCGCGCTGCTTTCGCCGGAAAACCGCCAGGGTTATATCGACGACATCAGGGCCGAATATGCCAAGGTTGCTGCCGCCCATGCGCGTAGCGAGGCCGAAAAGGTGCGCCTGCCTTTGTCGCGGGCTCGCGAGAATGCGCAGAAGGTCGATTGGGCCGCCTACAAGCCGACCAGGCCTGGTTTCCTCGGCACCAAGGTGTTCGAAGATTACGATCTGGCCGAGCTTGCAAAGTACATCGACTGGACGCCGTTCTTCCAGACCTGGGAGTTGCGCGGCCGCTATCCGGCGATCCTCGAAGACGAGAAGCAGGGTGAAGCTGCGCGGGCTCTCTGGGCCGACGCCCAGGCGATGCTGAAGAAGATCATCGACGAGAAGTGGTTCCGGCCTCGTGCCGTCATCGGCTTCTGGCCGGCTGGCACCGTCGGCGATGATATCCGCCTCTTCAAGGATGAGGCCCGCAAGGAGGATCTCGCAACCTTCTACACGTTGCGCCAGCAGCTTTCCAAGCGCGATGGTCGCCCGAACGTAGCGCTTGCGGATTTCGTGGCGCCTGTCGATAGCGGTGTGCAGGATTATGTCGGCGGCTTCGTAGTGACGGCAGGCTTTGAGGAGATCGCCATTGCCGAACGCTTCGAGCGTTCGAACGACGACTATTCCTCGATCCTCGTCAAGGCGCTTGCTGACCGCTTCGCGGAAGCCTTCGCCGAACGCATGCATGAGCGCGTGCGGCGCGAATATTGGGGTTATGCCAAGGACGAGACGCTCTCTAACGAAGATCTCATCACCGAAACCTATGCCGGTATCCGCCCGGCCCCCGGCTATCCGGCACAGCCCGATCACACCGAGAAGAAAACGCTGTTTGCCCTTCTCGATGCAGAGAATGCCGCCGGCGTGAAGCTGACGGAAAGCTATGCGATGTGGCCTGGCTCGTCCGTATCCGGCATCTATATCGGCCACCCGGACTCCTATTACTTCGGCGTCGCCAAGGTGGAGCGCGATCAGGTGGAAGATTATGCCAAGCGAAAGGGCATGGGAATATCAGAGATCGAACGTTGGCTTGGGCCGGTGCTCAACTATGTGCCGCGCAAGGCGGACGAGGAGATCGAAGACGCGGCCTGAAAACCGAGTCTTCGCCGCCGGTTAGGCGCGGCAGTTTGAACGTCGATTGAGTTGACTGCAAAAGCCGGAAAGTGATTCACTTTCCGGCTTTATCTTTTTGAAAACGAAGCAATTTCCAGGCCGGAAATCAGGTCGCGCCGATCGTCAGCTCGGCCACGAAATCATAGGCGTCGCCGCGATAGAGCGAGCGGGTGAATTCCACCGCGCGGCCGGAGCCGAGATAAGAAATACGTTCGATGGAAAGCCCTGCCTGGCCGACGGGGACGCCGAGCAGATGGGCGTCGGCTTCCTTCATGTTGGTCGCCGAAATCCGCTGCACGGCGCGCACGGGGCGCACGCCGAGGCGCTCCAGCTCGGCATAGAGCGAGTTGGTGACGGAGGAGGGATCGGGCAGGAATTCGCCGGAGACGCTTGCATGTTCGATCGCCAGCGGTTCGTCGTCGGCAATACGCAGGCGCGACAGGCGCGACACCTTGATGTCGGTGCCGAGGCCGAGGATCATCATCTCGTCGGGCGATGGCGTGTGGATGCCCTTGTGCAGCCATTCGGAGCGGGCGGTCATGCCGCGCCGGGCCATATCCTCCGTGAAGGAGGTCAACTGCGACAGGCGCTGTTCGACTTTCGAAACCGGTTTTGCTAYGAAGGTGCCGGAGCCGTGGCGGCGCACCAGCAGGCCGTCGGCAACAAGTTCATCGATCGCCTTGCGCACGGTAACGCGGCTGACGGCTGCAAATTCCGCGATGTCGCGTTCCGGGGGCAGGGCATCGCCATGGGCGAGCGTGCCGGTACGGACGGCGTCTTCCAGCGTGCGGCGCAGCTTCACATAGAGCGGGCCGGTGCCGCCGGCCTGCAAGCGTTCCGGCGAAAGGATGGAGGCGAGATCGTCGGTCATGCCGCACCTCTCTGCCGTTCGTTCAGAAGTTTTAAGGCAAGGTCGACGGCGCCCTGCTGCGCATCGGCCTTCGGCTCTGCAAGTAGCGCCTTGTGCCGATCGGCAAGCCAGGGATGATAGGCTTTGGCCAGTCCGCCAAGCAGGCAGACGGAGGGGCATTCCGCCCATGTCAGTGCATCAAGGCTTCCGTCGATGGCGCGGGCCGCCTCCTTGACGATCTCGATTGCAGTGGCATCGCCGGCCTGAGCGCCTTCGAAGACCATGGGGGCGTAACGGGCGAAGTCCGCCGGCCGGGCCGTATGGGCAAATTCGACGACGCGTTCCGGATCGTTGCCGTATTCTGCCATGAGCTTGTCCGTCAGCGATGAGGCGGGGCGAACCTTGTCATAGGCGAGCAAGGATTTTTCCAGGAGATCGCGGCCGAGGCGGGCGCCGCTTGCCTGATCGCCGACGATCGAGCCCCAGCCGCCGATACCATGCAGTTTGCCGTTACGGCGCGCATTATAGACTGTGCCGGTTCCTAAAGCACCGACAATGCCGTCGGCGTCACCGAGCGCTCCCTGCAGCGAAATCAGCGCATCGGTGACGACCTTGCCGTTCTTGAAGGGCAGGGCCTTTTCGATGCGCTTGCCGTAATCGCCGACATTGGCGCCAGCGACGCCGACCACTGCGGAGACGGTGGAAACGGTTTCACTTTTTAATCCTGCGTCGCTGAGAGCCGCTCGGGCGGATTCGACGATATTGACGAGAGAGTTTTCCAGATCGGAAAGGATATTGGCAGGCCCGGCTTTGCCGTGGCCGATGACCTTGCCCATTCTGTCCGCGACTGCGGCTCTGCAGCTTGTTCCGCCGCCATCTATGCCGATTGCAAGTTCCGTCATCGGACCTCCGGATACGCTGTTCCCTTGTGTTTTTCATACAATACCAAAAAAATACCATTTACCAAGCGGAAATGGTCAGGGAAATTCCTTGTTTTTATCCAGTTGATTTTAAACAATAAAAATTTTTTATGAATTTTCTCGCGTCCAGAAGTTAATTTCGGCTGGACAATTGGTATTTTTTTGGCCTTAATTMCGGAAAAGGGAACAGCGTATCGAGGCATGTGAAAACCGGCAAAGAAAAATAGCGCCGGCCAGGTTTCGAGAAAGGTGCAGACAGTGATCCGCAGGGCCGGCAAGGCTTGCGGATATGCGAGGCATCTTTAGCTTTTCTCTTATTTTTCAGGCGCCCGGTTCAGCGTATCGGGAGGGCGCACCATCAGGCCGGAAGGGATCATCTTCCGTGTCGATAGAGCTTCGGGCCGGCAATCTTGGCGGCTCAAAAAGGGGCGTTGGGTGCTTCCTCAGACACCCCAATTGCTTGTTTCAGATCGAAAACAGCGCCTAGCGGCGCTTAAAACAGGAGAGGGAAATGAAAAATACTGCTCTGAAAAGCTTGCTGCTGGCCTCCAGCCTGCTGTCGTCAGCCGGTCTCGTTCATGCCGCCGATGTCACGCTGACGATCGAAAGCTGGCGTAACGATGACCTGCAGATCTGGCAGGAGAAGATCATCCCGGCTTTCGAAGCCAAGAACCCGGGCATCAAGCTCGTCTTCTCGCCGACCGCGCCGACAGAATACGATGCTGCAACCTCTGCCAAGATCGATGCGGGCAGCGCCGGTGACATCATCACCTGCCGCCCCTTCGACAAGTCGTTGGCGCTGTTTAAGAACGGTAATTTGACGAGCTTGAACGATCTGCCGGGGATGGAGAACTTTTCGCCGGTGGCGAAGGCCGCCTGGACGACCGACGACGGCAAGTCGACCTTCTGCGTGCCGATGGCTTCGGTCATCCACGGCTTCATCTACAACAAGGATGCCTTCGACAAGCTCGGAATCGCCATTCCGAAGACGGAAGACGAATTCTTCGCAGCCCTCGACAAGATCAAGGCTGACGGCACCTACATTCCGCTCGCCATGGGCACGAAGGATCTCTGGGAAGCTGCAACCATGGGCTACCAGAACATCGGCCCGAACTACTGGAAGGGCGAGGACGGCCGTGAAGCTCTCATCGCCGGCAAGCAGAAGCTGACCGATGCCGACTGGGTCAAGCCTTACGAAGAGCTAGCCAAGTGGAAGCCCTATCTCGGCGATGGTTTCGAAGCGCAGACCTATTCGGACAGCCAGAACCTCTTCACTCTCGGCCGCGCTGCCATCTATCCTGCCGGTTCGTGGGAAATCGCGTTGTTCAACACGCAGGCGCAGTTCAAGATGGGCGCCTTCCCGCCGCCGGTTCCGAAGGCTGGCGACCAGGGCTACATCTCCGACCATCCGGATATCGGCGTTGCCCTGAACGCGAAGAGCACGCACCAGGAAGAAGCCAAGAAGTTCCTTGCCTGGGTCGCTTCGCCCGAGTTCGCGGATATCTACGCCAATGCGCTGCCGGGCTTCTTCAGCCTGAACTCCAACCCGGTCAAGATGACGGACCCGCTCGCTCAGGAATTCGTTTCCTGGCGCGGCCCGTACAAGTCGACCGTCCGCTCGACCTACCAGATCCTGTCGCGCGGCACGCCGAACCTCGAAAACGAGACCTGGGTTGAATCGGCTAACGTCATCAACGGCACGGACACCCCGGCCGTTGCTGCCGAAAAGCTCCAGAAGGGCCTCGACAGCTGGTACAAGCCGGCCAAGTAAGCCAAAGCATGAAGGAGGGCGGCAATCCGGTTGCCGCCCTCGTTCCTGTATCCTCGTGGGATGCCGCAGGAACCTAGCCACGCAAAGTCTTTCGCGTGAAAGAGTCTCCCGCACCGCTGAAGCGGTGCTGCTCGATCCCTGTCACAAGCAGGGATGAGGGAGAGAACGAAGCCAAAAGCGAGCMAAGTAATGACCGATCAGACATCGGCAATTCCTGAACCGATCAAACGTCCCGTACGCTGGCATATCGGAATCTTCCTTCTTCCGGCATTCATCGTCTATTCGGCGATTATGGTCCTGCCGCTGATCGAAACGCTCCGGCTCTCCTTCTACAATACCGTCGATGGCGCCCCTGCCTTCGTTGGCTTTGCCAATTACAAGGTTCTCTTCGGCGATGCGCGCTGGGCACATGATTTCTGGAACGCACTCCGCAATAACCTGATCTTCTTCGCCATTCATATGTGCGTGCAGAATCCGATCGGGATTGCGCTTGCGGCACTCCTTTCGACACCGAAGCTGCGCTTCGTTGCCTTTTACCGAACGGCGATCTTCCTGCCGACGCTGCTGTCCTTCGTCATCGTCGGCTTCATCTGGAAGCTGATCCTCTCTCCGATATGGGGTGTTGCGCCCTGGCTGATGAGCCTCGTCGGTATGAAATGGGCCTTTGCGCCCTGGCTCGGCCAGTCCGGTCCGGCGCTCGTCGCGGTGTCGCTGATCTCCAATTGGCAATATATCGGCATTCCGATGATGCTGATCTATGCGGCTCTTCTCAGCATTCCCGAGGAAGTTATCGAGGCTGCCGAATGCGACGGCATTACCGGCTGGGCGCAGTTCTGGAAGATCAAGCTGCCGCTGATCCTGCCGGCAATCGGTATCATCTCGATCCTGACCTTCGTCGGCAATTTCAATGCTTTCGACTTGATCTATACGGTGCAGGGTGCGCTTGCCGGCCCTGATATGTCGACGGATATTCTGGGGACGCTGCTTTATCGCACTTTCTTCGGGTTCCAGTTGCAGCTCGGCGACCGCTCCATGGGTGCGACGATCGCGACGGTGATGTTCCTCATCATCTTAGCCGGCGTGTCCTTCTACCTTTTCGCTATCCAGCGGCGCATGCGCCGCTACCAGTTCTGAGGAGTGTGAGCCCATGTCGAACAGAGCGCGCACATCCCCCATCCGCACCGGCCTCGTGCATCTGGCGCTGATCGGCTACACGCTGATCGCCATCTTCCCGGTGTTCCTGACGATCATCAATTCGCTCAAGGACCGCAACGCGATCTTCCGGTCGCCGCTGCAGGTGCCGACGCCTTCCACTTTCAGCCTCGTCGGCTATCAGACGGTGCTGGGGCAGGGCGATTTTGCCGCCTATTTCCAGAACAGCTTCATCGTGACGATCGTCGCGATCTTCCTCGTGCTGCTGTTCGGGGCGATGGCTGCCTTTGCGCTGTCGGAATACCGTTTCCGCGGTAATATGGTGATGGGCCTCTACATGGCGATCGGCATCATGATCCCGATCCGCCTTGGCACGGTCGCCATCCTGCAGGGCATGGTCGCGAGCGGCCTCGTCAACACGCTGACGGCGCTGATCCTCGTCTATACGGCGCAGGGGATACCGCTTGCTATCTTCATCCTGTCAGAATTCATGCGCACCGTGTCCGATGACCTGAAAAATGCCGGACGCATCGACGGCCTCTCGGAATATGCGATCTTCTTCCGCCTCGTGCTGCCACTGGTACGGCCAGCGATGGCGACGGTTGCCGTCTTCACGATGATCCCGATCTGGAACGACCTGTGGTTCCCGCTGATCCTGGCGCCGTCGGAAGCCACCAAGACCGTGACACTCGGCTCCCAGATTTTCATCGGCCAGTTCGTCACCAACTGGAATGCGGTTCTGGCGGCGCTGTCGCTGGCGATCCTGCCGATCCTCGTCCTTTATGTCATCTTCTCGCGGCAGCTGATCCGCGGCATCACCTCGGGAGCCGTCAAGTGAGCCAATCCGAAAAGCCGATCCGCGTTCTCGTCGCCGGCCTCGGCAATATGGGCCGCAGCCATGCACTCGCCTATCACAACAATCCGGGCTTCGAGATCGTCGGTCTCGTCAACCGCTCCAAGCCGTCGCAGCTTGCGCCGGAACTCGAACAGTACACGATCCATCCTGACTTCATGCGCGCACTTGTCGAATTGAAGCCGGATCTCTGCTCGATCAATACCTATTCCGACAGCCACGCCGATTACGCCGTTGCCGCCTTCGAGGCAGGCTGTGACGTGTTCGTTGAAAAGCCGCTGGCAACAACCGTTGCCGATGCGGAACGCGTCGTGGCTGCGGCGAAGAAGGCCGGCAAGAAGCTGGTCATCGGCTATATCCTCCGCCATCATCCATCCTGGAAGAAGCTGATCGAGGAAGCAAGGAAGCTCGGCGGCCCCTATGTCTTCCGCATGAACCTCAATCAGCAGTCCAGCGGGCCGACCTGGGCGACGCACAAGTCGCTGATGCAGACGACCTCGCCGATCGTCGATTGTGGCGTTCACTATGTCGACGTCATGTGCCAGATCACCGATGCCAAGGCCGTCGAAGTGCGTGGCATGGGCCTGCGGCTGTCGAATGAGATCGCGCCCGACATGTATAATTACGGTCACCTGCAGGTGCTGTATGAAGACGGTTCGGTCGGCTGGTACGAGGCCGGCTGGGGACCGATGATCTCCGAGACCGCCTTCTTCGTGAAGGATGTGATGTCGCCAAATGGCGCCGTTTCCATCGTCATGGATCCGAAGGCGAAGTCGGACGATATCGACACGCATACCAAGACCTCCGTCATCCGGCTGCACACGGCAGAGACCGGGCCTGACGGCAAGTTCATCCGTCCCGATCAGGACATGACGATGGAAGGCGAGCCCGGCCATCAGCAGCTTTGTGACCTGGAGCAGGCTTTCGTGCTGCGCGCTGTCAACGAGGATCTGGACCTTACCCGCCATATGGATGATGCGGTGGCTTCGCTGCGCATCTGCCTTGCCGCTGACGAAAGCGTGCGCACCGGCCGACCGGTTAGACTATAAGGAAAGACTAGTGGGATCGCTTCAACTCAAATCCATCCGCAAGGCCTATGGCAAGCACGAGGTGCTGAAGGGCATCGACCTCGAGGTCCAAGACGGCGAATTCGTCATCTTCGTCGGCCCTTCCGGCTGCGGGAAATCGACCCTGCTGCGCAGCATCGCCGGCCTGGAGGATGTAACCTCAGGCGCCGTTATCATCAACGGCCGCGACGAGACGCTGACGCCGCCGGCCAAACGCGGCATCGCCATGGTGTTCCAGTCCTACGCGCTCTATCCGCACCTGACGGTCAAGGACAACATGGGCCTCGGCCTCAAGCAGGCCGGCATGGCCAGGGACGAGATCGAGAAGCGCGTCGGCAAGGCGTCGTCGATGCTGTCGCTCGAACAATATCTGGCGCGTCGTCCGGCCGAACTCTCCGGCGGCCAGCGCCAGCGCGTGGCGATCGGCCGTGCGATCGTGCGCGAGCCGGAACTCTTCCTGTTCGACGAGCCGCTCTCCAATCTTGATGCGGCGCTGCGCGTGCAGACCCGCCTTGAGATCGCCCGCCTGCACCGCAGTCTCAAGGCGACGATGATCTACGTCACCCATGACCAGGTCGAAGCCATGACGCTTGCTGACAAGATCGTGGTGCTGAATGCCGGCGCAATCGAGCAGATCGGTTCGCCTATGGAGCTTTACAATCGACCGGCCAATACCTTCGTTGCGGGCTTCATCGGCTCGCCGCAGATGAATTTCATCCCTGGCGACAAGGTCAGCGATGCAGAGGCAAAGACGGTCGGCATTCGTCCCGAGCATCTGACGCTGTCGCGCGACAGCGGCACTTGGAAGGCAAAGACCGTGCATGTCGAGCATCTTGGCGCTGACACCATCGTCTATCTGGAATCCGAGCAGTGCGGCCTGCTGACCGCGCGCCTCTTCGGCGAGCACAAGTATGAGCCGGATGAGATCGTCTATGCTACGCCTGACGGAAGTCACGTCCATCGCTTCGATGCGAACGATCAGGCAATCCGCTGATTGCACMCGGAATGAAAAAGCCCTGCCGGAGAGCGGGGCTTTTTCGTTCGGGTCAACGCCGCAAAAGCCTGCCATCGATGATGATCAGGCTCGCCATGATCAGGATCATTCCGCCAAACTCGAACGTCTCCAGTTTTTCGCCGAGAAAGACCGTGCCCAGTAAAATCGCGCTAACCGGCACCAGCAGCGTCACCAGCGAAGCATTGGTCGCTCCGGYCGAGGCGATGAGATTGAAATACAGAATGAAGGCGAAGGCGGTGGTGAGGATCGCGAGAACCAGCACCGCCATCCATATGGGAATATCCGACGTGACGATCTCGGCTGGGCTGTAGAGAAAGAAAACAATTGGCAGCATGAGGACGGTAGCGCATGTCAGCTGGCCGGTCGCGACGACTGTCGGACTTATGCCTTTGAACCGCTTGGCGTAAACGACAGCGAAGGCGTAGGAGACGGCGGCTCCGATGACCGCGAATTTTGCCCATGTCGGGCCGCCAAGATTGGATAGAAGCCCTGGACCGATCATGACGGCGGCGCCTGCTATGCCGATCGCGACGCCTGCGATCTTCATGGTTGAGATCTTTTCATCTGATGTCAGCAGGTTTGCCACAAGGATCGTCCAGAGGGGCGTGGTTGCATAGAACACAGACGCGAGGCCGGCGCCGATTTCTGTCTGCCCAGTGAAGATCAGTGAAAACGGAATGACATTATTGAGAAGGGCGAGAAACAGGAAAGAGCCGGGCCGGGCGAGAACGGGCGCGCAGGAAGTGCCGCGCAGCCTTAGCCATAGATGCAAGACCAGGGCGGCGATTGCCACGCGATAAAGCACGAGGGCCAGCGGCGGAATTTCGGCCACGGCGATGCGGGCGAAGAAAAAGGAGCCGCCCCAAAGCGCGCCGAGCAGCACAAGCTGGCCCCAATCCTTCGCCGACATCGGTTGTGGCATCGCTTCGGTGCGCAAAGCCGTTGTCCCATGAAAATGGAATTCTGCCTTGCACTCTATCCCTGGCGCTCGCGGCCTACAGCAACGGAACGATCCATATATATGAATTCGATGGAATTTGGTGCTGTCTTATCCCTATCAGCCGGATCGATATGTCTCGACCGAGTTCCAGCCTAATCAGCCGAGAACGGGCCTCATGAAGCTGCGTTCATAGCTGATGATGCTGCGGTTGCGCTTGTCGAGTTCGTAGGCGGCCCGGCACTCCGGGTCGCTTGCCATGCGGATGCGGTAATCCTCGTAGGCAGCAAGGCTCGGGAAGGAAAACAGCGCAACGGCAATATTGTTTGCGCCTTCGGACGGCAGGAAATAGCCGTGATGGGCGCCGCCCATCCTGTTGACGATGGGGATCCAGAGCCGAGCGTATTGTTCGAATTCGGCAAGTTTGTAGGGGTCGATGACGTATCGCAGATGGCAGGTAATCATTGAAGACCCCGTTGTTGAACGACCGAGCGGATGACCGTCCGGTCTGTATTGCTTGCCAGGATTCGAGGCAAGCCGTTTGGTCAGTTCCCTTACGCTGCCTTCCGTTTCGATGCTATCTCCCTGGCCTGAGTATTCAGAGGGGCAGGGGCTCATGAAAATTAGGTATCAGGCATGCAAAAGGCGCCGCGTTGACGGCGCCTTTATTTGATTTCGGTTTCTTTCGATCAGTCGCGGATGACGAGCAGGTCGGCGGCCATGAAGCGGAGCGTCACTGTTTCGCCAGCGGCCGGCGGAGTAACACCGGGGCTGTTGAACATGTCGAAGGAGATGACGTTGCCGCCGACATTCATGCGGGTGCGGATGACCGAACCGAGGAAGTGGGCGGAGACGACCTCACCGGTCAGGGCGGTGTCGCTCTGGGTGCCTTCGGCGAGCGAACCGGCTTCCGGACGGAGCGCAAGCTGCACGGTGTCGCCGGCCTTGTAGGTCTGGACGGATTGTTTCAGCGTCACACCCTGATCGCCGATCTGGATCCGGTTGCTATCCGGATCGATCACCTTGGCTTCGATGAGGTTCAGCGTGCCGACGAAGGAGGCGACGAAGCGCGTTGCCGGCGTGTTGTAGATCTCGAAAGGCGTGCCGATCTGGTCCGCCTTGCCGCCGTTCATGACGACGATACGGTCGGAGATCGAAAGCGCTTCTTCCTGGTCGTGCGTGACGAAAACCGTGGTGATGCCGAGCGACTGCTGGATCTGGCGGATTTCTTCGCGCAGTGACACGCGGATCTTGGCGTCAAGTGCCGAGAGCGGCTCGTCGAGCAGCAGGACCTGCGGCTTGACGGCAAGGGCGCGGGCAAGAGCAACGCGCTGCTGCTGGCCGCCGGACATCTGGTAGGGAAAGCGGTCTGCCAGATGATCGAGCTTGATGAGGCCGAGCATTTCCTTGACGCGTTTGTCGATCTCGGGCTTCGGAGCACCCGCGACCTTCATGCCGAAGGCGACGTTGTCATGCACAGTCATGTTCGGAAACAGCGCGTAGGCCTGGAAGACCATGCCGATGTTGCGCTGGTTCGGCTTCAGCGCGCGCTGGTCCTTGCCGTTGATCGTCAGCGTGCCACCGGTCGGCGTTTCGAAGCCGGCGATCATGCGCAGAACGGTCGTCTTGCCGCAGCCTGACGGGCCGAGGAAGGAGACGAATTCTCCTTTCTCGATGTTCATGTTGAAGTTCTTGACGACCTGGGTCTGGCCGAAGGATTTCTGAATGTTGGTCAGCGTAAGAAAGGACATGAGCCAAATACCTTATACCCTAGCCGGGCGGGCTTTGCCAAAGCGGGAAACGAGATTGAGCAGGCCCATGCTGAGCCAGGTGATCGAGAAGGCGATGACGGCGAGCGCGGAAGGTTCATAGGCCTGGTTGGCGCCGACACGCTGCAGGTAGGGGCCGAAAGCAGGGCGGCCGAGCAAAGCTGCCATGGTGAATTCGCCCATGACGATCGCGAGCGTGATGAAGGCGCCCGAAAGCACGCCGCTCATGACGTTTGGAAAAATGCACTTGAACATGATCGTCGTCCAGCTTGCACCCAGGCTTTCGGCTGCTTCCGTCAGCGTGCGGACGTCGATGGCGCGCATGGCGGTATCGACGGCGCGGTACATGTAGGGCAGCGAGAGCGTGATGTAGGAGAACATCAGCAGGATGTTGGTGCCCGTCGTGGAGCCGGTCAGCGGCAGGTACGAAGACGACTTGTACATCTGGATATAGCCGAAGACGATGACGATCGCCGGGATGACGAGCGGCAGCAGCGTGATGAATTCGACGACTTGACGCATCTGTGGCAGGCGCAGGCGCACCCAGTAGGCGGTCGGTACGACGAGCAGCATGCCGAAGACGATGGTCAGCGCGGCCATCATCATGGAGTAGCTGAACGTCTCGCGGAAACTGATGTCTGAAAAGACAGACTGATAGGCATCGAACGAATAGGCATCACGACGCTTGCGCAGGGAGAATTCCAGCGTGCCGAGAAGTGGTACGATGAAATAGGTTGCTCMGATGATGATGGCGATCCAGGCGCCGATACGTTGTCCCTTCATTTTTGCCACCGTTCAGCGCGCATGCGCAGCATGAGATAGAGAACATTCGAAACGCCGGTGATGACGATCATGCCGAGCGCAATCGCATAGCCGAGATTGGCGTTGTGAAGCACGTCGCCCTGGATCTGCGCGTAGAGCAGGATCGGGACGATGTTGAGCGACGAGCCGGTCAGCGCATAGGCAGTTGCAATAGCGCCGAAAGCATTCGCAAACAGAAGCAGCGTCGTGCCGAGCAGGCTCGGCCAGAGGATCGGCAGGGCAACCATGGTCCAGTATTGGCGGTTGGTGGCGCCAAGGATCTGCGAAGCTTCGCGCCATTCCTTCTTCATGCCGTCGAGCGCCGGCGTCAGGATCAGCACCATCAGCGGGATCTGGAAATACATGTAGGTGATGGTGAGGCCGAAGAAGGAGAGAAGGTTGAAGCCGGTGCCATAAAGGTTGAAGCCGAACCAGTCGCGCAGGAAGAGGGTGACGAGGCCGGTGCGGCCGAGTGTCGCCAGGAAGGCGAAGGCAAGCGGCACGCCGGCAAAGTTCGATGCGACGCCCGAGAATGTCAGCAGTGTTGCGCGGACCCCGCTCGGCAGGCCGCCGAGCACGACGGCCCAGGCGAGAAAGAAGCCGATGAGCGCGCCGCCAAGAGCGGACGCGACCGAGACGCGGATACTGATCCAGTAGGCGCTCATAATGGATGGCGTGAAAAGATCTCTGATATTTTGCAGCGTGAAATCGCCATCGGGTGTCAGAAACGCGCCCGCTACAAGATACAGAGTGGGGATGATCAGAAATAGCAGAGAAAAAATAATGAAGGGGGCAATGCCCAGCCAGTCGATCACACGATCTTTGTTGATCAAGGGGGCGCTGCTAACCATAGGCGTTGAAACAATGCTCATGGAAAAACTCATCCTGGGGCGTCGGAGTGAGAAAAGCCTCCCCGCCTTGGTAGGCGGGGAGGCCGGAGCAAATATTACTGAACGTTGGCGCCGACGACGCTATCCCACTTGGTGGTGATTGCGGTCTTGCCCTTGTCCTGCTCGTCGAGCGTCGGGAAGACGGCCTTTGCATAGCCTTCAGCCGGCGGCAGCTTGTCGAGCAGTTCCTTCGGAACCTTGCCCTTCTGAGCGAGGTCGTTGAAGCGGATCGGGTGGCAGTAGCCCTTCAGCCATGCGAGCTGGCCTTCGTCCGAATAGAGGTATTCCATCCAGAGCTTGGCAGCGTTCGGATGCGGAGCGAAAGCGGAGATCGCCTGAACGTAAACGCCTGCGACAACGCCGGTCGACGGAACGACGACTTCAACCGGCGGGTTGCCGGCAAGGCTGTCGCGCCATGCAAGACCGTTGTAGTCCCATGCGACGACGATCGGGGTCGAGCCCTGAGCGAGCGAAGCGGACTTGCCGATAACCGGAACGAGCGCGCCGGCCTTGTTCAGCTCTGCGAAGTAAGCGAGACCAGCTTCACCAGCCTTCGTCGCGTCCTTTTCACCGGTTGCGAGGCCGGCAGCGTAAACGGCCTGAACAGCCTGGTTCGAAGCACGCGGATCGCCAGCGAGCGAAACGGTGTTGGCGTATTCCGGCTTCTTGAGGTCAGCCCAGTCCTTCGGGACGTTCTTGACGATATCGGTATTCACGACGAAGGAGAGAACGCCGTAGTAATCGCCGTACCAGTAGCCTTCGGCATCCTTGGCGCTATCCGGAATGGAATCCCAGGTGGAGACCTTGTAAGGCTGGATCAGGCCGTCCTTCTTGGCGGACGGGCCGAAGGAGAGGCCGACGTCGATGACGTCAGGTGCCTGCGGGCCGGTATTGCCCTTGTTGGCCTTGATTGCTTCGATTTCGTCGCCCGAACCTGCATCCGGGTTCAATTCGTTGATTTCGAGGCCGTACTTGGCCTTGAAGCCTGCGATGACGTCGCCGTAGCCGCACCAGCTATGCGGGAGAGCGATCGTGGTCAGCGTGCCTTCCTTCTTGGCGGCAGCGATAAGATCAGCGCTCGGCTCAGCTGCTGCGATCGCAGTCGAAGCAACGATCATCGCAGTAGAAAGCGAGAGCAGTCGAGAAATGTTAGAGATCACTGTTGTTCTCCTTCGGGTTTTCAGTGTCCGATGTGCTGTTACTGGCGTTAGATGAAGCTTGTATGACAGTTGAATGACGTTAATTTTGTCATGAATAGCAGGCGCTTGCGGCAATGTTTCATTTGCGACAGGCTGTCCTGTTTCCGCGAAATCCCGTCATTGTTTTTGCTTTTTTTAGTTGTCCCTCCTAACCGGGTTTGCGGAACAGCCTGGTCTGTTCGAACAGGCCTTCCAGCGTTTTCATGCGCTCCTTCGTCTCGTCCCAGGTCGAGTTCTGCACCGCCTCGATGAGCGCCTCGACGATAAAGAGTGTGACGACGGAGGAATCCCAGGCCGACGGTGCCTCGATCTGCACGCGAAAGGCGTGACGGGCGAGCTTGGTTGCAGGCGACGCCCACTGGTCGGTGAAGATGATGATTTCGGCACCGCGCTTGCGGGCGGCGGTGGCGAGGCTCACCATTTCCTGCTCGTAGCGACGGATATCGAAGATGATGAGCAGGTCGCCCGGATTCATATTGAGGACGTATTGCGGCCAGCTCGATGAATTGGAAGAGAGCAGCGCCGTGTTCGGGCGAATGACCTGCATATGGGTGAAGAAGTATTCGGCGAGTGCGCCGGTGATGCGTCCGCCGACGAAATAGAGCGTGCGCTTGCGGTCCGAGAGCAGGGCAGCGGCGCTGTCGAAGGTTGCCGTATCGAGATCGGAGAGCGTCTGGCGCAGATTGCCTATGATGGCATCGGCAAAGCGGTTCAATATATGCGTGCCCGGCGCGTTCTGGGCCCAGCGGTCGTGCTTGGCGATCGGGTTGGAAATCGTCGCCTCGACCTCCTGATGCAGATGCTGCTGGAAGTCCGGATAACCCTTGTAGCCGAGTTTCTGGACCATGCGCACGACTGTCGGCGTGGAGACGCCGGCATTTTCGGCAATCGTGGTGRTGCTGCCGAGGCCGGAGACGGGGTAGTTGTCGAGGAGGCTTTCGGCCAACTGCTTTTCGGCGCGTGTGAGCACGCCGAGATGTGAATGAATGACGTCCGAAACGGTCTTAGCCGCGACACTCACGTGATTTTGCTCCCCGGGATGGTCTGATGCCACTTTCCCACTGAAAGTTAACAACGCTGTCACAATCCATGTCAATAACTGTCATGAAAAGAAATTTTCAGAGTACGCTTGACACTGCCGTGAACCTGAAGAATTCTTTTCTTGTGAAGATTTCATTAAGCGATGGAGAGGTGCGGTTGGTGCTGGCTCAGCCCCGAATTCTCAGCGAAGCGGACGGCGATTGCGTCGCAATCGAACGCGTTCACGGCAAGAGTCCCGTGCTCATCATCTGCGAGCACGCATCCCGCACGCTTCCTGAAAATTTTGGCGATCTCGGTCTTTCGCAAGAGGCGCTTTCCAGCCACATCGCCTGGGATCCCGGCGCGCTTGCCGTTGCCCGCGGCATTTCGGCGGGTCTCGATGCGACGCTGATCTACCAGCGCTTTTCCCGGCTGATCTATGACTGCAACCGGCCGCCGAGTTCGCCCGGCGCCATGCCCGAGGTCAGCGAGATCTACACGATCCCCGGGAACAAGGATTTGACCGGCGAAGAGCGCCGCGCGCGCACCGAAGCACTTTACCAGCCGTTCCATGATGCCGTTCGCGCGCTGATCCGCGACCGGCAGGCGAGGGGGCAGGATTGCGTCATTGTGACGATCCATAGCTTCACTCCGGTCTACAATGGCAAGCAGCGCGCCGTCGAGCTCGGCATCCTCCATGATGAGGACAGCCGGTTTGCCGATCGCATGCTGGCATCAGCGGCCGAGGCGCCGCTCTACCGCACCGAACGCAACGAACCCTATGGGCCTGAAGACGGCGTGACGCATACGCTGATCCTGCACGGCACGTCCAACGGGCTTCGCAATGTCATGATCGAGGTCAGAAACGACCTCATTTCAGAAGATACCGGTCAAGGGGTCGTGGCCGACTATCTAACAGGGCTTATCCAGCAAAGTCTGGATGCCTGAATAAAAACAAGACCCCGGGGAGCAGTTTAACTGCGACAGCCCGCAAGGCGAAAGCCACGGGCACTATTGGCACAGATCGGCCGCAATTCCGCGGGCGATTGTCAACAGGGGGAAGTCATGTCGGACTATTCCGAAAATGATAAGAAGCAGGATATGAGCATCCTGCATTCCATGGGCTATGCCCAGGAACTCGAACGGCGGATGAGCTCGTTCTCGAACTTTGCCGTCTCCTTCTCGATCATCTGCATCCTGTCGGGCGGCATCAACTCGCTGGCGCAGGCAACCGCAGGTGCGGGCGGTGCGGCGATCGGCATCGGCTGGCCGCTTGGCTGCTTCGTTTCACTCGTCTTTGCCGTGGCCATGGCCCAGATCAGCTCCGCCTATMCGACGGCAGGCGGCCTCTATCACTGGGGCTCGATCCTCGGCAACCGCTTCACCGGCTGGGTGACCGCCTGGTTCAACCTGCTCGGTCTCGTCACCGTTCTCGGCGCCATCAATGTCGGCACCTATTATTTCTTCATGGGCACGTTCGGCACGAGCTATTTCGGCCTGGCGGACACGACGACGGTACGCATCGTCTTCCTCGTGATCATCACCGGTGCGCAGGCGCTCGTGAACCATATGGGTATCGGTCTCACGGCCAAACTCACCGACTTCTCGGGCTACCTCATCTTCGCGACCGCGATCGCGCTTGCCGCCGTGTGCCTGATTTCGGCTCCATCCTACGAATTCGGCCGGCTCTTCACCTTCGCCAACTATTCCGGCGAAGCGGGTGGCAATGTCTGGCCCTCGACGTCGGGCCTCTGGGTCTTCCTGCTCGGCCTGCTGCTGCCGATCTACACGATCACCGGCTATGACGCTTCGGCCCACACGTCGGAAGAAACGGTCAAGGCGGCGCATTCCGTTCCGCGCGGCATGGTCTCTTCCGTGCTCTGGTCGGCGCTCTTCGGCTACATCATGCTGTGCTCCTTCGTGCTCATGCTGCCAAACATGGACGATGCGGCAAAGCAGGGCTGGAACGTGTTCTTCTGGGCGATGGACACGCAGGTCAATTCGACGGTGAAGGACATTCTCTACTTCGCGATCCTCATCAGCCAGTGGCTGTGCGGTCTTGCCACCGTGACGTCGGTCTCGCGCATGATCTTCGCCTTTTCGCGTGACGGCGGCCTGCCGGCTTCGAAGGGACTGTCGAAGGTCAGCCCGAACTACCGCACGCCGGTTGCCGCCATCTGGACGGGCTCGATCCTCTCGGTGCTCTTCGTCTGGGGCTCGTCGCTGGTTTCGATCGGCGAGACGCCGGTTTATACGATCGTCGTATCCTGCACGGTCATCTTCCTGTTCTTCTCCTTCGCGATCCCGATCGCGCTTGGCCTCTTTGCCTGGGGCACTTCGAAGTGGGACAAGATGGGGCCATGGAACCTGGGCGAGGGCGTGTTCAAGCTCTTCGCGGTTCTTTCCATCCTCGCGATGATCCTGATTTTCGTTCTCGGCATTCAGCCGCCGAACGGACCGGCGCTTTATGTGACCGTGGGCTTCCTCGTCCTGACCGGCATCGTCTGGTTCGGCTTCGAAAGCCGCCGCTTCAAGGGGCCGCCGATCGGCGACGAAGTGGCAAAACGCCAGGCCGAAATCGCAGCGGCCGAAAAGGCTGTCGGCGAACACTAAGAAACGAGGCTTCCCTCTCAACTGGCGGGGCCGCATTACGCGGCCCCCTCACGGTTCAACGAAAAGGCATCGGGCGGGTTAATCCCGGTGGTCGCATGCCGTTTCGTTGTCCCGATTTCCCGGTTTCAATTTCAGGCGGATAAATCATGAGCAGCTATACTCTCGACGATCTCAGACAGGACGTCGCCGACGGGCGCATCGATACGGTGCTGGCCTGTCAGGTGGACATGCAGGGGCGCCTGATGGGCAAGCGTTTCCAGGCAGAATTCTTCCTCGAAAGCGCCTGGAAGGAAACGCATAGTTGCAACTACCTGCAGGCGACCGACATGGAGATGGAGACCGTCTCCGGCTACAAGGCGACGAGCTGGGAAAAGGGCTACGGCGACTATACGATGAAGCCGGACCTTTCGACGCTGCGCGTCATTCCCTGGCTCGAAGGCACCGCGCTCGTTCTCTGCGACGTGCTGGACCACCATACGCATGAGGAAGTGGCACATTCGCCGCGCGCGATCCTGAAGAAGCAGGTGAAGCGCCTGGAGGACATGGGCATGAAGGCCTACATGGCCTCCGAACTTGAATTCTTCCTCTTCGACCAAAGCTATGAGGCAGCGCAGGCTTCCGGCTACCGCAACCTGAAGCTCGCCAGCGCCTATAACGAGGATTACCACATCTTCCAGACGACCAAGGAAGAAGAGGTCATGCGGGCGATCCGCAAGGGTCTGCAGGGCGCCGGCATCCCGGTCGAAAATTCCAAGGGCGAGGCGTCCGCCGGCCAGGAAGAAATCAATGTGCGTTATGCCGACGCACTGACCATGGCCGACCGGCATGCGATCATCAAGAACGGCTGCAAGGAGATCGCCTGGTCGAAGGGCAAGGCGATCACGTTCCTCGCCAAGTGGCACTACAATGCCGCGGGCAGCTCTTCGCATATCCACCAGTCTCTCTGGAGCCTGGAAGAAAAGCCGCTCTTCTTCGATCATGCCGGCCATTATGGCATGACGCCGCTGATGCAGAACTATATTGCCGGGCTGCTCAGCCACGCGAGCGAGATCACCTATTTCCTGGCACCCTATATCAACTCCTACAAGCGCTTCATGGCCGGCACTTTCGCGCCGACCAAGGCTATCTGGAGCAAGGATAACCGCACGGCCGGCTATCGCCTTTGCGGCGAGGAGACCAAGGCGATCCGCATCGAATGCCGCGTCGGCGGATCCGATCTCAATCCCTATCTCGCCTTCGCAGCGCTGATTGCCGCCGGCATCGACGGCATCGAGAAGAAGTTGGAACTGGAAGCGCCCTATGAGGGTGACGCCTATTTCGGCAAGGATATCCGCGAAATCCCGCGCACGCTGCGCGCTGCGACGAAGGCCATGACCGAATCGGAGATGCTGCGCGCAGCCTTCGGCGACGAGGTCATCGACCACTACACCCGCGCTGCCGAATGGGAGCAGGAAGAATACGACCGCCGCATAACGGATTGGGAAGTGGCGCGCGGCTTCGAGAGAGCTTAAGAACGTAACCGAAGCGGAAAGCCGCTCGACTTGTGTCTCCTGCGGAGGATCAGTCGTTGCGTCTTTCCCTGCGGCTCAGAGAAAACAGGATTCAGATCATGACAATGATCCAATGCATTTCGCCGGTCGACGGCTCTGTTTATGCGGAGCGTCCGGCGCTTTCGCTGGAGGCGGCAAAGGAAGCCGTGGCGCGTGCGCGCAAGGCGCAGAAGGCCTGGGCCAGGCGCCCGCTCGAAGATCGCGTTCAACTGGTGCTGAAGGGTGTCGCCCGTCTCAACGAGATGTCGGATGTCGTCGTGCCCGAGCTTGCCTGGCAGATGGGCCGGCCCATCAAGTATGGCGGCGAATATCGCGGCTTCAACGAGCGTTCTAATTACGTCGCGTCGATTGCGGCGGATGCGCTTGCACCGCTCGTCGTCGAAGAGAGCGACAAGTTCGAACGCCGCATCGAGCGTGAAGCGCATGGCGTCGTCTTCGTCGTGGCGCCCTGGAACTACCCTTACATGACGGCGATCAACACGATTGCCCCGGCGCTGATGGCGGGCAATAGCGTCGTGCTCAAGCATGCCTCACAGACGCTGCTCGTCGGTGAACGTCTGGTACAGGCCTTCGTTGAGGCAGGCGTTCCCGAGGACGTGTTCCAGAACGTCTTCCTTGATCACGAGACGACCTCGGCGCTGATTGCCGCCGGCAGCTTCAACTTCGTCAATTTCACCGGCTCKGTCGAAGGCGGTCGCTCCATGGAACGCGCTGCGGCCGGCACTTTTACCGGTCTCGGCCTCGAGCTCGGCGGCAAGGACCCGGGCTATGTGATGGAGGATGCCGACCTCGACGCGGCCGTCGACACGTTGATGGATGGCGCGACCTATAATTCCGGCCAGTGCTGCTGCGGTATCGAGCGCATCTATGTGCATGAATCGCTCTATGACGCCTTCGTCGAGAAGTCGGTCGCCTGGGTTTCGAACTACAAGCTCGGCAACCCGCTCGATCCGGAGACCTCGCTTGGCCCGATGGCGCACAAGCGCTTTGCCAAGGTGGTGCGCGACCAGATCGCCGATGCCGTTGCCAAGGGCGCCAAGGCGCTGGTCGATCCCAAGCTCTTCCCGGCTGATGATGGCGGCGCCTATCTGGCACCGCAGGTCCTCGTCAATGTCGACCATTCCATGGCTTTCATGCGCGAAGAGACTTTCGGCCCGGCCGTCGGCATCATGAAGGTCAGGAATGACGACGAAGCGCTGGCGCTGATGAATGACAGCCAGTACGGGCTGACGGCTTCGCTCTGGACCAAGGATGCCGAGCGGGCAGGGCGGCTCGGCCGCGAAATCGAAACCGGCACCGTCTTCATGAACCGCGCCGACTATCTCGATCCGGCTCTGTGCTGGACCGGTGTCAAGGAAACCGGCCGCGGCGGCTCGCTGTCGATCATCGGCTTCCACAATCTGACGCGCCCGAAATCCTACCATCTCAAGAAGGTCACAGCATGAGCAGCGCCAACATTACCGCCAACTGGAGCTACCCGACATCAGTCAAGCTCGGCCGCGGCCGCATCAAGGAACTGGCCGACGCCTGCAAGAGCCTCGGCATGAAGAAGCCGCTGCTCGTCACCGACCGCGGCCTCGCGTCGATGGCGATCACCAAGAACGCGCTCGACATTCTCGAAGATGCAGGCCTCGGCCGGGCGATCTTTGCCGATGTCGATCCGAACCCGAACGAAAAGAACCTTGAAGCCGGCATCAAGGCCTTCCGCGACGGCGGCCACGATGGCGTCGTCGCCTTCGGCGGCGGTTCCGGCCTCGATCTCGGCAAGTGCGTAGCCTTCATGGTCGGCCAGACGCGTCCCGTCTGGGACTTCGAGGATATCGGCGATTGGTGGACACGGGCGAGCGTCGACGGCATAGCGCCGATTGTTGCCGTGCCGACGACCGCCGGCACCGGCTCCGAAGTCGGCCGCGCCAGCGTCATCACCAATTCGGCGACCCATGTGAAGAAGATCATCTTCCATCCGAAGTTCCTGCCGGGTGTCGTCATCGCCGATCCGGAACTGACGGTCGGCATGCCGAAGATCATCACGGCCGGCACCGGCATGGATGCCTTCGCGCATTGCCTCGAAGCCTATTCCTCGCCCTTCTACCATCCGATGTCGGCCGGCATCGCGCTGGAAGGCATGCGGCTCGTCAAGGAATTCCTGCCGCGCGCCTATAAGGAAGGCACGGATCTGGAAKCCCGCGCCAACATGATGTCGGCAGCCGCGATGGGCGCGGTCGCCTTCCAGAAGGGGCTTGGCGCCATCCACGCGCTCTCGCATCCGATCGGCGCCGTCTACAACACCCATCACGGCATGACCAATGCCGTCGTCATGCCGGCTGTCCTGCGCTTTAACCGCTCGGCCATCGAAGAGAAGATTGCGCGTGCCGCGGCCTATCTTGGGATATCAGGCGGTTTCGATGGTTTCTACGATTACGTCCTGAAGCTGCGTTCCGAACTCAACGTTCCTGACAATCTGACGGCGATGGGAATCACCTCCGACCGGATCGATGAATTGGCGGCGATGGCGATCGAAGACCCGAGCGCCGGCGGTAATCCGGTTGCATTGACGCTTGAAAATACCAAGACCCTGTTCAGGGATTGCTTCTGATCAGATAAAGGCGGACCTCTAAACTGGCCTGGAAAGCCTTGGCTTTCCAGGCTTTTTTCTTGCTTTACGCGCTTTTAGAAATCCTTATTTTTTAGGATGCGAAAAATGCAGGCCGCAATTTCAGCGGGCCCGTTTAACAGTTTGTTAACCACGATTGGCAAGGATGGGTTAACCGCACGATGCTCCGACAGTGCGATTAACAACGAGCGATGCCGGCTCGCGCCATTTCCCTTCGAGGACTAAGAATATGCCAGTCATCACATTCGCAAATACCAAGGGCGGCGCCGGCAAGACCACAGCGGTATTGCTGCTCGCCACCGAACTTGCCCGTCAGGGCTACCGCGTCACCATTCTCGATGCCGATCCGCAGCACTGGATTTCGCGCTGGCACGAAATCTCCGGCCATGTGGCAAATATCAGCGTCATCGATTTCGTAACGACTGCCTCGCTGCCGCTACACATCAGCGAAAACAAGCAGAATACCGATTACTTCATCATCGACCTGCCGGGCGCGCGCAATCCGCTGCTGGCAACAGCCGTCGGCCTCTCCGACCATGTGCTGATTCCGATTCAGSGTTGCGCCATGGACGCCCGCGGCGGCGCCCAGGTTCTCGAACTCTTGCAATATCTGGAGGAGAAGGCAGGTATCAAGATCGGCCATTCGGTCGTGCTCACCCGCGTCAATTCCATGGTCACCACCCGCGCGCTGCAGCTCGTCAAGGCGCTGCTGAATGAGCGTCACGTCCCGGTTCTCGATACGGCGATCATCGAACGGTCGGCATTCCGCGACATCTTCGATTGCGGCGGCACGCTGCATACGATGGATCCGATGCGCGTCAGCAACCTCGACAAGGCTCGTGAAAACGCCCACTGTTTCGCTGAAGAAATCACCCGCAAGGTGCCGGGCCGGCTCCCGGTCGCGGTGCGGCTGGCAAACGCGATGCGCAGCGCTGCCTGATCATAACATTCGATGAAAAAATTGATGCCCCGGCCTGTGTCGGGGCATTTTCTATTTGCGATTACAGTTGCTCGCTGAGATGCTGGCCTCTCAAGCTGAGAAAATCCCGTTATCCGCGAAGTAACGCATGAGCATTACAGGGCAAGTTGACGACAGGCTTATCGATTCCATCTATGGAGTCGTTTTCGGCGAAGCGCGGTGGGATACATTCCTGACGGAGCTGAACGGGCTGTTGCCGGGGGCGGGCACCAGCCTTTTTCATCATGACGCTGCGCGTTCGGAAGGTTCGTCGCAATACCATGTCAACATGGACCAGTCCTGGATCAATACCTACACGCAGTATTACTGCCGGCTGAATCCCTGGATATCGGGCCTCGACAAGATACCCGCAGGGCAAGGCGCAATCGGCGAGGATTTCATATCCTATGCCGATCTCTCCAGGACCGAGTTCTTCAATGACTTCTGGCATCGGCAGGAGGGCCAGGGCGCCGTTGGCATGGCGATCCTGCGGGAGAGCGGACGATCGTTCAATCTGTCGATCACCACGACGCGCTGGACCGATCCKGACGAGAGCCGGGACTGCGCTGCGCTCTTGACACGGCTCGGGCCGCATCTGAGGCGCGCCTTTATCGCGGTCGAATCCGGCGGGCGGCAAAAGAACCATTCGGAGATCAACGGGCGGCTGTTCGATGCCATTGGCGTCGGTGTGCTTCTCCTGAATTCAGAGCGGCGACTGGCGTCCGCTTCCGTCTTCGGAGAGGCGGTGCTTGAACAGGGAACAGGTGTTTGGCTTTCACCGCTCGGAACGCTGCATCTTGCCGACAAGGATGCCGATGACCGTCTCACACTGATGCTGCGCCATGGCGAGGAGGTGGAGCGTCAGCAGACGGTTCTGACCGATGGCCGGAAGATCACCTTGCTCAAGCTTGAAAAGGGCCATCAGCCACGCTTCTTCGAACGGCCTGTCGTTGCCATCATGATCGAGCCGAAACAAAGCTCGGCGGGGCTGAGCGATGAGAAACTGCGTAACGATTTCGGTCTGACCCAAGCTGAGATCAGGGTCGTCAGGGCGCTGGTTTTGGGAGGCTCGATTCCTGGCCTGGCTGCCGAAACCAGCCGTTCGCGTGAGACGATCCGCTCGCAGGTGCGGTCCGTCTACATGAAGACGGGCGCCAGGAAGCAGGTCGAACTCTTACGTCTCATCCAGTTCGGCGAGCGCCCGGCGGAGACGCCGAGCGAATAGACTTCCTCAATCGACGAATTCGACCGTCACGCCGGGCTTGACCATCTTGGCAAGCTCTGTCGCATCCCAGTTCGTCAGACGAATGCAGCCGTGGCTCTGGGTGCGGCCGATTCTGGAGGGATCGGGCGTGCCGTGAATGCCGTAAGTCGGCTTGGAAAGTGCCATCCAGACCGTGCCGACGGGACCGTTCGGGCCGGGCGGAATGTCGAGGATCTTGTCGTTGGTACCCTGCTGGAAATTGACCTTCGGATTATAGGTATAGCCGGGATTGAAGGCGACGCGCTCGACCGTCACCGTGCCTGATGGTGAGGGCGTATCGGTGGAGCCGATCGAGGCGGGGTAGGCGGCAACGAGGTTGCCGGCATCATCATAGGCGAAGACCTGCTTGCGGCCCTTGTCCGCAAGGATCTTTGCAACAGTGCCGGCCTTGTTCCCGCCGGGATTGACGACCTTGATGACGGTGCCCGGCATCGTGAAATCCGCGCTGGGATTCATTTCCTTCAGGAAGTTTTCATCCATGTGGAAACGTTCGGCGAGCGCTTCGGTGACAGAGGTGTAGGCGAGGGACGGCAGAAGCGCCTTCTGCGAATAATCTTCCGGGATCTGCGCCACGTAAGGACCGGCGGCATCCGCATCGGTGATCGTGTAGTTGACGACCGGCAGGCCGCCATTCATGCGCAGCTCTTCAAGGATCGCATCGGTATTGTTCGGATCGAGCTTGGTGCCGGTCATTTGCTCATAGGCGTAAATTGCCTTGGTGACATTGGAGCCCATGTGGCCGTCAATGACGCCGGGCGAAACGCCGGATCGATCCAGAAACACCTGAAGCGCCACGATCTCGGGCTTGGACTTGTCCTTGAGCGTGATCACGGGCTCCTGCGGCGCCTGGCGTGGCTCGTCGGCTGGGGGGATCTGCTGACCGGGCTCGACCGCTGCGTAGTCGTCCTGACCCTGCTGATCGCCGGGGTAGGGTTGATCGTCAAGCGGCTGGCGCTCAATAGCGGCGTCCTGCGGGATGGAGCCGGTTACCGGGCCTCGCTCGGAATAACGTGTATCGCCGTAGCGGTTGTCTTCGGCGTAAGGATCGTTGTTATAAGGATCGTTGGCGGCCTCACGCGATGTGCGCGGCGAATAGTAGCCGCGGGCGCGCATCTCGGTGGCGATGATGTTGCCGTAGCGGTCGACCAGCACGCGATTGCCGCGGTAGTCATGGGCATAGACGAAGCCGCGGCCGGGCGGGACGTAGTCGAGAATTTCGCCGCCTGGCGTCACCAGCACGATATCGCTCTGGTTTCGGCCGAATTGTTGGGCACCGGCCTGCGGCACGACAGCAGCGAGCGCCAATAGCGCGGCCGAAAGGGAAAGGGCCGATTTCATAAAGCGATTCACGTCTCACACCTCGATCAGTGGCTCGGCAACACACACCTGCCAATTTTGACGCTAGTGTGGAATTTCTTAAGCCGTGCTGAACAAAACATAAAAGTACCCGTGTTTCGCGTTTACCCATGAACGCTTGCGTGAAGATGACGTTCCCGTGAAGTCGCCGGTTGCGGGGCTGCTGGGGCCATTTCAGCGGTCCCGATTGACGAGGGTGATCGCACGACCTAACCCTACCGCAGCCAAGATTCCCGGGAGGACAAGCCGATGATCGAATTTGCCGCAGCAAGCGGGCCGCGCCTGATGCTGGACGAAACATCGGTGCTGGATATCGGCGGCTGCATCGTCGAAGGCATCGATATCGCGCCGAAGCGGGCGATCCCTGATGATGGCGACCCGCGAATCGATCACTCGCTGGAAGGCTTCCTCTTTACCTGCGGCCCTGATCATATCCGTCATCGCCAGCCAATTCCCGGCACTGATGGTAAGATCTATCCGCTGCACGGCTCGGCTTCCGGCCATCCGGCGAAGGTGCTGTGGACGACGTTTGAGAATGGCAATGCCGAATGCCGCGCCGATATCGACATCACCACGGTCGAGGGCCTGCCGCAGCGCATCGAGCGTCTGTGGCAGATCGACGGAGCGACCGGCGAAGTTTCGCTGGAAGATCGCGTCGTCAACACAAGCGATGAGACCGTGCCGACCTTTCTCATGTACCACATGAACACCGGCGGCAAATGGCTTGATGGCGGAACGCGGCTCGAAGGCCGGATGCTTGATGGTGGCGGCTTTCCCTGGACCTTCGGCGAGGAGCCGGGCGGCATCTTTTGTGTCGAGGCCCCCGCTACCGAGGACGGTTTTGCCGAAATCCAGCTCGGGCCAATCGCAGCCGTTGGTGKCAAGACGCTGAGGGTGCGGTTCCKCGCCGATACGCTGCCGTATCTGCAGATCTGGCGTAACCAGAAAGCGCCGGCCGATATCGTCGGTATCGAACCGGTGTCGCACCGCTGGGTGCTGCGCCACGAGCTGGAGGCGGCGGGCGAGTTCAACTTGTTGAAGCCAGGTGAAAGCCGCAGCTACGGGCTACGTTTCGCCTTTGTCTAATGAAGGGCTGTTCGGCGAAGACGTGTTGACGCCTACGGGAGTGCGTCGTAGACCTTCAGCCCACCATTTTCGAGGAGATTGAGACGATGGATATCCGCCAGATCGACGATGAATACTCCGTTTCCGGCCAGATCACGGTCGAGGATCTCGACCAGATCAAGGCGCTCGGCTTCAAGTCTATCGTCTGCCATCGTCCGGACGACGAAAGCCCTGATCAAACGCCCTTTGCCGTCATCGAGGCCCGCGCCAAGGAGATCGGCCTTGAGATCACCCATGTGCCTGTCGGCCCGATGGGCGTGACCGAGGAAGCCGTGCAGGGCATGGTCGATGCGCTCGACGAATTCGAACGCCCGATGCTCGGTTACTGCCGCTCCGGCGCACGCTCCACGGCGATCTATCAGAAGACGCATCACATCCGCGCCTGATCCGGCCAAACCGGACCAATCCGACGCCGCCTGAGCGCGGCGTCTTTCATTTGATGAACAGGAGAACACGATGAGCATCAAGCGTATCGACATCGGCACCCGCATGAGCGGCGCCGTCATTCACGGCAACACCGTCTATCTCGCAGGCCAGGTCGGCGAAGGCGAAAGCGTTGCCGATCAGTGCAAGTCCGCGCTCGGCGAAGTCGACCGCCTGCTGGCTGCTGCCGGCAGCAGCAAGTCGAAGATCCTGCAGACGATCATCTATCTCTCGGACATCGCCTATTTCGCAGAGATGAACGCCGTCTGGGAAGGCTGGATCGACCCGGCAAACCCGCCGGCCCGCGCCACCAGCGAAGCCAAGCTCGCTGCGCCGAAGTACAAGGTCGAGTTCATCGTTACGGCTGCTCTCGACTAAGAGCGTCGCACAGAACGAGCTTGAGGCCGGTGAAGAAATTCACCGGCTTTTTGTTTGAGAGATTTCCGAAAGTGTTCTGGTTGGCGTAATCGCCTCGGGATCGAGCTTGATCTCGATGATCGACGGCTTACCGCTGTCGCGCGCCCGCTCGAAGGCCGGCGCAAAGTCCTCGGTCTTTTCCACCGTCTCGCCATGGCCGCCATAGKCGCGGGCAAGGGCTGCAAAATCCGGATTGGTAAGGTCGGTGGCGCTGACCCGGCCCGGATAGTCGCGCTCCTGATGCATGCGGATCGTGCCGTAGATGCCGTTATTGACGACGACCGATATGATCGGCAGGCTATAGCGTACAGCGGTCGCAAATTCCTGCCCGTGCATCAGGAAGCAGCCATCGCCGGCAAAGCAGATGACTTGCCTGTCGGGGAAGAGCTGCTTGGCGGCAACCGCGGCCGGCAGGCCATAGCCCATGGAGCCTGACGTTGGTGCCGCCTGTGTGTTGAAGCGGCGGAAGCGGTGGAAACGGTGCACCCAGGTGGCGTAGTTGCCGGCGCCATTGGTGAAGATGGTGTCCGGTTTCGTATTGGCCTCAAGCCACTCCATGATCGGCCCCATGTGGACGGCGCCGGGACCTGTCGCCGGCGGTTTCGACCAGGAGAGATAGGCCTGATGCATGCGCTCGGTGCGTTCGGCCCAGCGCGGCTCAGGCGGGGCTTCGAGATCGGCGAGCGCTTCGACGAAATCGGCTGGGCCGGCGCAGATGGCAAGATCGGGGCGGTAGACGCGGCCAAGTTCCGACGGGTCCGGATGGATGTGGACGAGCGACTGGGCCGGGTAGGGGATATCGATMAGCGTATAGCCCGAGGATGGCATCTCCGACATGCGGCTGCCGAGCAGGATGAGCAAGTCGCTCTCCTTGATTTCCTTCGCCAGCGCCGGATTGATGCCGATACCGACATCGCCGGCATAGGAGGGATGCAGGTGGTCGAAGAGCATCTGCCGGCGGAAGGAGCAGCCGACCGGCAGGCTGAAGCGCTGGGCGAAAGCCTGGAAATCGGCGACCGCATCGGCATCCCAGCGGGTGCCGCCGAGGACGACCATCGGCCTCTCGGCTTTCAAGAGACGCAGATAGAGATCATCGATCTGGCTGCGGCCGGGATGAGCTTCGATGCGGGCGTAACGCTTGGCGCGAGGCGCTTCTACCTCGTCGCGCAGCATATCCTCGGGCAGCGTCAGCACGACCGGACCTGGACGGCCGGATGTGGCGATCGCAAAGGCACGGGTGACAAATTCAGGGATGCGGGCGGCATCGTCGATCTCGCCGACCCATTTGGCAAATTCCGTGAAGGCGCGGCGGAACTCGACCTCCTGGAAGGCCTCCCGCTCGCGCGCCTCCCGCTGCACCTGACCGATGAAGAGGATCATCGGGATGGAATCCTGCTTCGCGATATGCAGGCCGGCAGAGGCATTGGTGGCGCCCGGGCCGCGGGTGACCATGCAGATGCCGGGCTCCCCGGTCAGCCGGCCCCAGCAATCCGCCATCATCGCCGCGCCGCCTTCCTGACGGCAGACGATCACATCGATATCGCTGTCGTGCAGGGCGTCGAGCACGGCAAGGAAGCTTTCGCCCGGGACGCAGGAGAGGCGTTTTACACCATTCGCCTTCAGTGCTTCGACGATCAGTTGTCCGCCTGTCCTTTTCATGGCCCCTTCCTTCTCATGGCGATGTCTTCCTCTCCCATTCCACAAGTTCGGCCAGTACTTCGGCATTGTGTTCGCCGAGACGCGGGCTCGGCCGTTCATATCGCAGCGGCGTTTCAGACAGCACGACCGGCGTGCGTACGCCCGGGATCATCGTGCCCGCAGCATCCGGTAGATCGACACGTAGGCCGCGTGCCGCAATCTGCGGATCGGCAAACATTTCCTCGATCGTGTTGATGGCACCGGCCGGCACGGCATTGTCTTCGCAGGCCTTGAGCAGATCCGCTTTTTGCCATCTAAGCGTTTCGGTTGAGACCATCCGGCGGACTGCATCTCTGTTGGCGACGCGGGCCTTGTTGGTCGCGAAGTTTTCGTCATCGGCGATGACGAGGCCAAGAATGGTGCAGAGGCGGCGGAACTGGCCGTCATTGCCGATGGCAAGAATGAGATAGCCGTCAGCCGTCGGCACGACCTCATAGGGGGAGATATTAGGATGGGCATTGCCGAGGCGCACGGGGGCGCGGCCGGAGACCAGATAATTCATGTTCTGGTTTGCGAGGACTGCCGATTGCACATCGAGCAGCGCCATGTCGATCAACTGGCCTTCGCCTGATTTCAGGGCATGGATGAGGGCGGCCTCGATCGCCGAGACGGCATAGATGCCGGTAAAGATATCGGCGATGGCCACACCCGCCTTCATCGGCTGTCCCTCAGGCTCTCCGGTGATCGACATGAAGCCGGACATGCCCTGGACGATGTAATCGTAGCCGGCGAGATTGGCGTAGGGGCCGGTCTGGCCGAAGCCGGTGATGGAGCAATAGACGAGGCGCGGGTTGATCGCCTTCAGGCTTTCGAAATCGAGCCCATATTTGACAAGGCCGCCGAGCTTGAAATTCTCGATCAGCACATCGGCGGTGGCGACGAGGCGGCGCACCAGCGACTGGCCTTCCGCGCTTTTGAGATCGGCGGTGACGGACCGTTTGCCGCGATTGGCGGAGTGGTAATAGGCGGCAGAGAGGTTTTCTCCATCCGCGCCCTCGACGAAGGGCGGCCCCCAGTGCCTCGTGTCGTCGCCGCCATCAGGATTTTCCACCTTTATGACATCGGCGCCGAGGTCGGCCAGCATCTGACCCGCCCAGGGACCGGCCAGCACGCGTGCAAGCTCGATGACCCTGATCCCGGCAAGCGGCGGCTTCTTCTTCACGTCTTCCGTCATGTTCCTCCCGGATTCCTCCCAAACTCCTTCCGTGGGCGGCGGATTTCAGGGCGCCCGCGTTGCCTCAGATGTATCGGATACGGGTTTGGAAGCAAAGCGCCGCTCGCGCCAGATGATGTAGAGACCCGAGGCGATGACGATGAGGATACCGACCCATTTCAAGGCATCCGGAAAATCGGCGAAAACCAGCCAGGCAAAGACCGTGGCCGACACGATTTCCAGATATTGCAGCGGTGCCAGCGTGGAAGCCGGGGCGGCGCGATAGGCATAGGCGGCAAGGATGCCGGTGATCGCCGCGGCGATGCCTGTGCCKAGCAGGTAGCCGAAGGCGGGAAGATCGGGCATGGTCGTGTCGATGATGTCGGAGCCGCTGCCATAACCGAAGAACAGGATGACGGCGCAGAAGAAAATGCCCCAGAGGCCGGTCTGGAACTGCATGGCCCAGGGATCTTCCCGATGCGACAGCACGCGTGTCATCAGTGCGAAGACGGCGATGCAGAAGGCACTGACGACGGGCAGCAGGGCGATGTAGCCGACCTGCTCGAAGCTTGGCTGGATGATCAGCATGGCGCCGAGGAAGCCCACGGCGCAGGCGCTGTAGCGCCGCCAGCCGATGGTCTCTTTCAGAAAGATGCTGCTGAGGATCGTCAGGATGATCGGCTCGACGAAGAAGATGGCGATCGCATCGGCAACCGCCATGACCTTCAGCGTTGTGACGAAGCTGATCATCGAGATGGTGACCATCGCGCCGCGGATCGCATGATACCAGCTCTGCTTCAGCGAGACCTGGATCTTGGCACCGCGCAGAAATATGAAAGGCAGCATGGTGAGCGACTGGATGACGAAACGGAAGGCGGCAACCTCCGTCGAGGAGATCGTTGTCGTCGCCAGCTTCGAGAAGATATCGATCAGCGGCGAGATCAGCACCGAGAGCAGCATGAAAAGCAAACCGAGCGTCACCTCGGATGAGGCGGGATGGCGGGTGGAACTCAGGCTCGTCATCTCAGGTCCTTTCGCTCGGGACCGTGCGGATTGCCTCGTCGCACCAACCGGCGAAATCCGCAATTGCCGTTTCCGCGCCGATCTCGTTCAGCGTTTCATGCCGCATGTCCTGATATATCTCAGTGCTGATACGGGAAAAGCCTTGGCTTTTCAAATGCTTTGACAACCAGAGTACGGCTTTTCCATTGTTGGTCGCCGGGTCATTACCGCCGCCGACAAGATGGATCGGCAGGTCCTTCGGCAGCTTCCCGAGCTGCCGGTCTTCTATGCCGCGGAAAGTGAGGGCGAAGACGTCCAGCCAAAGCGATACGGAGGCATCGAAGCCGCAAAGCGGATCGGCAATATAGGCGTCGACCTCGGCAGGATCGCGCGACAGCCAGTCGAATTCCGTGCGGTGATCGGGAATGGATTTGCCCCAGGCGGCAAATGTCAGCCTCGGCAGCATGTCGCTCGGCACGTCGGAGCCTTTCAATGCGCGCTCGGCAAGCAGGATCGCTTGCGCGGTGCGGCCGGAAAGACCGACGGCGAAATTCGAATTCCAGATAGCAAGGGCGGCGAAACGGCCGGGAAGAGCGGCGGCAGCGTTCAGCGCGATCAGGCCACCCATCGAATGACCGAACAGGATGACCGGCAGGCCGGGATGGCGGTTCGTGGCAAAGCCGTGGATGGCGGCGATGTCGTCGACGACGTGTTCGATGCCGCCCCGTCTTGCGAAACGGCCGAGCGGTCCATCGGGTGCGGTGGTCTCGCCATGGCCGCGATGGTCATGCGCGTAGACGTGATAGCCTCTTGCGGCCATGGCCTCGGCAAAGCGCCGGTAGCGGCGCGAGTGTTCGGCAAGCCCGTGAGAAATCATCAGGATAGCCCGCGCTTGTCCCTCCGCTGGCTGATGATGATAGGCAAGCGAAGCCCMGGCATTCTGAAGCCGCAATGTCTCGGAAAACATGCATTCCTCCCGCGCTCAAAAGACCAGATATCAAGGCAAATGCAATATTGCGGTTTGGCTCATACATGAGAAAGCATGGTTTTCGTTGCGATTCAGGGTTGCGCAAACTCCGTCTTCATGCTTTTTTGTTCCTGTATTGTTCTTTGTCGGGGCTATCAATGGGCAAGTTTTTCCTTTCAATTTCCATCCTGTTTCTTTCGTTATCGTCAGTCGGTTCCGCATCCGCGCAGGAAAGCGGGCGCACGCGCTTCATCCTGGCGGCAAGCTGGCAGCCGGCTTTCTGCCAGACCAACCAGAAGAAGGCGGAATGCGCCAACCAAAGCGGCGACCGCTACGACGCGACCAACTTTTCTCTCCACGGTCTGTGGCCAATGCGGCAGGACTATTGTGGCGTACCCACCGATCAGAAGGCTGCAGATAAGGACAGTAATTGGACGAGCCTGCCGGCCGTGAGCCTTTCGGCCGAGACGAAGGCGGCACTCGACAAGGCGATGCCCGGCACGCAGTCGGGTCTTGATCGGCATGAATGGATCAAGCACGGCACCTGCACGAAAATGAGTGCCGACGATTATTTCACCACCGCCATTCATCTGATGGGCGATCTCAATGCTTCTGCCGTGCGTGATCTCTTTGCCGCCAATGTCGGCAAGACGCTGAAGGCCGATGCAATCAAGGCGGCCTTCGACAAGAGCTTCGGCGCAGGCGCCAGCGACCGGGTGAAGATGAGCTGCCGGCGCGTCGGCAACAAACGCGTGATCAGCGAGTTGACGATCGGGCTTTCGCAGGATGCCGTTTCTGCTCAGGCAAAGGAGAAGGGTCTTGGCGGCCTCATCCAGGGGGCAGGGCAGACGTCCTTCGGCTGTGACGAAGGCCTTGTGGATGCTGCAGGCTTCTGATGGAAACATGCCGAAATCCTGACGAAACAGGGTTTCGGCGTTGCCCGCGGGCGTGGTTTCGCCTACATAGCGGCCACGATTTCAAGTTTCCGCCCGGAGCATCCCAGCATGGCACGCCAGTTCATCTATCACATGTCCGGCCTCAACAAGGCCTATGGCAACAAGAAGATCCTCGAGAATATCCATCTTTCTTTCTACCCCGACGCCAAGATCGGTATCCTCGGCCCGAACGGCGCCGGTAAGTCCACCGTGCTGCGCATCATCGCCGGTCAGGACAAGGAATATACCGGTGAAGCCTGGCTCGCCGAAGGCGCGACGGTCGGATACCTGGAACAGGAACCGAAACTCGATCCGAACAAGACAGTGTTTGAGAATGTCATGGAAGGCGTCGCCTCCAAGACGGCTGTGCTCGAGCGCTACAACGAATTGATGATGAACTATTCCGACGAGACGGCGGATGAGGGTGCAAAGCTCCAGGACATCATCGACAGCCAGAACCTCTGGGATCTGGAAAGCCAGGTCGAGATGGCAATGGAAGCCCTGCGCTGCCCGCCGCGCGACGCCGAAGTCACCAGCCTTTCGGGTGGTGAGCGCCGCCGTATCGCGCTTTGCCGCCTGCTGCTGTCGCAGCCGGATCTGCTGCTGCTCGACGAACCGACCAACCACCTGGACGCCGAGACGATCGCCTGGCTTGAAAAGCATCTGCGCGACTATCCGGGCGCCGTGATGATGATCACCCACGATCGCTACTTCCTGGACAACGTCACCGGCTGGATCCTCGAACTTGATCGCGGCCGTGGCATCCCCTACGAAGGCAACTACTCGGCTTACCTGCTCGCCAAGGCCAAGCGCATGCTGCAGGAAAACCGCGAAGAGGCAGGCCGCCAGAAGGCGATCAGCCGCGAACAGGAATGGATCGCTTCCAGCCCGAAGGCCCGTCAGGCGAAGTCCAAGGCGCGTATCAAGTCTTACGAACAGCTGGTGGAAGCCGCCGAGAAGCAGCGTCCCGGTGACGCGCAGATCATCATCCCGGTCAGCGAGCGTCTCGGCCAGGTGGTCATAGAGATGGAAGGCATCACCAAGGGCTTCGAGGGCCGCACGCTGATCAGCGATCTGTCGATCAAGCTGCCGCCGGGCGGCATCGTCGGCATTATTGGCCCGAACGGCGCCGGCAAGACGACGCTGTTCAAGATGATCACCGGCCAGGAAAAGCCGGATGCCGGATCGGTCCGCGTCGGCGAGACTGTGCATCTCGGTTATGTCGACCAGAGCCGCGACGCGCTCGACGGCAACAAGACGGTCTGGGAAGAAATCTCGGGCGGCGCCGAAATCATCAAGCTCGGCAAGTTCGACATGAACTCGCGTGCCTATTGCGGCGCCTTCAACTTCAAGGGCGGCGACCAGCAACAGAAGGTCGGCAATCTCTCGGGCGGCCAGCGCAACCGCGTTCACCTTGCCAAGATGCTGAAGGCCGGCGGCAATGTTCTGCTGCTCGACGAACCGACCAACGACCTCGATACGGAAACGCTCGGCGCTCTGGAAAGCGCGCTGGAAGCATTTGCAGGCTGCGCGATCATCATCAGCCACGATCGCATGTTCCTCGACCGTCTGGCGACGCATATCCTCGCCTTCGAAGGTGACGGCCATGTTGAATGGTTCGAAGGCAACTTCGAGGATTACGAGCAGGACAAGGTCCGTCGTCTCGGCCCCGATGCCCTCAACCCCGGMAGCCAGGCTCACAAGCGCCTGACCCGCTGATCAGCGATCATTTACGCTTTCGGAAAGCCCCGATTTGGCCGGGGCTTTCTTGTTTTTATTGTCGTTATCACCAAAGGCAATTTCGCAAATCGGTGAAATGCCGCTTGCCTCAGCTATCCAAATCACATAAAGATATCTTTATATCTTGATTGGGTAGAATATGAACGAACCCCTAAGGCTTGGACTGGATGCGCTGGTGGACGTCTTGAAGGCGGCCGGCGAACCGACGCGCCTGCGACTGCTGGCGCTGCTGGCGGCGGGTGACCTGACCGTGACCGATCTTACGGAAATTCTCGGCCAATCCCAGCCTCGTATCTCACGGCATCTGAAGCTGCTCGGTGAGGCGGAACTGATCGACCGCTACCAGGAGGGTGCCTGGGCCTATTTCCGGCTGGCGCATGAGGGCAAGGCTGCCGCGCTGGTGCGGGCTTTGCTAAAGCATGTCTCCGAAAACGACCCCGTCGTCCAGCGCGACGGCGAGCGCCTCGCCACCGTCAAGCGGCAGCGCGCCGAACGGGCACAGGCCTATTTCAGCCGTAATGCTGCCGAATGGGACGAGCTTCGCCGTCTGCACGCCGCTGACGAAGAGGTGGATGCGGCAGTCATCAAGCTGCTTGGCGGCAATCCGATCGATTCCCTGCTCGATCTCGGCACCGGCACCGGCCGTATGCTGGAGCTTCTGTCCGGTCGTTATCGCCACGCAATCGGCGTCGATGCCAGCCGCGACATGCTGAGCGTGGCGCGCGCCAATCTCGACAAGTCACGTATCACGACGGCTTCGGTGCGCCATGCCGATATCCTGAACCTGCCTTTCGAGGGACAGGATTTCGATCTGGTGACCATCCATCAAGTGCTGCATTTCTTCGATCAGCCTGATATCGCGATCACCGAAGCCGCGCGCATGCTGCGGCCGGGCGGACGTCTCGTCATCATCGATCTGGCGCCGCACAATCTCGAATACCTTCGCGATGAACATGCCCATGTCCGTCTCGGCTTTTCGCATCAGGCCATGTCGGAATGGGTGCGTAAAGCCGGGCTCGATGTCGAGCAGGTCGTCGATCTTCATCCGGGTCAGCAGGGTGGGCAGGGCCTTACGGTCACGATCTGGCTCGCGCGCGACCCGAGGCGCCTCATGGCCTCGCTGGAGAGCGAAGGCGCCGTACCTACATTTGCCGGGAGAGAATAAATGACCCAGAAAAACGACGCCCGCCGCCGCGATATTGCGATCTCCTTCGAGTTTTTCCCGCCGAAGTCCGAGGAGATGGAAGGTCAGCTGTGGAACACCGTCCGCGATTTGCAGGACTGGAACCCGGAATTCGTCTCCGTGACCTATGGTGCCGGTGGCACCACCAAGGCGCCGACGCTCTCGACCGTCACGCGGTTTCTGGCTGACACTCCGCTCGCAACCGCCTCGCACCTCACCTGCGTCAGCGCCACGAAGGAAGAGACGCATCAGGTCGTCGACAGCTTCCGCAAGGCGGGTGTGACGCATTTCGTGGCGTTGCGCGGCGATGCGCCCGGCGGCGTCGGTGCGCCCTATCAGCCGCATCCGGGCGGTTATGCCAATGCGGCGGAACTGGTGGCCGGCCTCAAGCAGATCGGCGATTTCGAGATTTCTGTTTCTGCCTACCCGGAAAAGCATCCGGAAAGCCGCGACCAGGTGGCCGACATCGACATGCTGAGGCAGAAGGCCGAGAATGGCGCCGACCGCGCGCTGACGCAGTTCTTCTTCGACAACGACAATTTCGAGCGCTATCTCGAGAAGGTGCGCGCCGCCGGCGTCAAGATCCCCGTTGTGCCTGGTATCATGCCGATCCAGAATCTGACGCAGCTGAAGCGTTTTGCCGGTGCCTGCGGCACGGTCATCCCTGATTTCCTCGATGCGCGTTTTGCCGGATATGATGACAAGCCGGAAGAGCGCGCCAAGGTCGCAGCCGAGGTTGCCGCGGAACAGATCGAAGATCTTATCCGCCGCGGGCTGCACGAGTTCCATCTCTACACGATGAACCGTGCGCCGCTGGTTTCGGCCGTTCTCGACAATCTCGGCCTCTCGCGCCAGACGGCAAGAAGTGCGGGCGCGGCAGCTTAAACCGACACACGCTATTGCAGACAAAGGAAAAGCGCATGGCCGGGCGGGGCATGCGCTTTTCGGTGTTGTTTGTTCTTCAGGAGTGTAGGTATTTCAGTTTTTGACGCTTCGCATCGGCTCAAATGAAGAGCATGGATACGACGAATGCGAACGCTGCACTGACCAACAKGACATTCAAGGATTGCGTAAGTCCCATGTCTGCCTCCTCKCGTTAACCGGCTAATAATATGTCGKAAAAGTGTCGATTGGAAAGCGCTTCTTGTGCTGCACTGCCGAAGAAGGCAGTGGATAAGTCTAACCACCATTCTGCAAGTTRCTGATATTCAATCGGAAAATTCCGCTCTCAAAATTTAACGATCCGTTACAATTCGGTAGTCCCGATTCATACTTTTGGCGGAAGAATGGCGCGCTGCAGCATAATACTTTCAGGCTACCGCGCCTGAGCGCCGGTAGACGCGGCCGTCGAGTATGACGAGCCCAGCGCCGATCAGCGCCATGCCGGCAATGTCAGTCATTTCCAGCCGCTCGCCGAGGAAGAGGAGGCCGAGCAGTATCGCGCTCGGCGGTACGAGCAGCGTCACCAGCGAGGTATTGGTGGCGCCTGCCGCCGCCATGATGCGAAAATAGAGGATATAGCCGAAGGCGGTGGACACCAGGGCAATCGCCAGAATGGCGGCGATGGAATTGATTGAAGGCATGGCAAGCGCCCAGGGGTGGTCCAGGGCGAGCGATAGCGGCATGGCCACGAGCGAGGATGCCGTCATCTGGCCGGCCGCAATGACCGGCGGCGCGACGCCCTTGAAGCGCTTGCTGTAGGTGGCGGCAAATCCGTAGGAGACCGCGGCGATCACAGGCAGAAGGAGCGCCCAGAGGGGCAGGTCACTGCCATCAGCGACGCTCGGGCCGATGAGGACGACCGTGCCCAGCAGGCCGGTGAGGCAGCCGATGATCTTGGCCGAGGAGAGCTTCTCGTCCGATGTCAGATAATTGGCGATCAGCACCGTCCAGATCGGCGTCGTGGCGTTGAGGATGGAGGCCAGGCCGGCGCCGATGCGCGTCTGGCCGAAGAAGATCAGCGCATGGGGCAAGGCGTTGTTGAGGATGCCGAGAACGAGGAATTCGCGCCAGCGTCTCTTCAGGAGCGGATAGATGCCGAAGCGGCCGCCGATATAGACATGAAGCGCAAGGGCCGCGATGGATAGGCGCAGGAAGACGAGGGTAAGCGGCGGCACTTCGGAAACAGCGATGCGCGCGAAGAAGAAGGAGCCGCCCCAGATCAGACCAAGCAGGGCAAGGAGCCCCCAGGTCAATGCGCTCATTCTCTGTTCCATGCCGATTCCTMCCGCTCCAGGCGAAAGTTCTATCCTATCGACAAGGAGCCGCCACCCGATTCATGCAGCCGGGTGGCGAGAGGCAATGGTGACGGATCAGAGCGCGTTGAGCAGGGTCGGCGTCGCCCAGCCGTCAGCCGGCATACCGAGGCGGAGCTGTTCCTTCTGGATCGCGACACGGGTGCCGGAACCAAGGATGCCGTCGATTTCGCCGACATCGTGGCCGAGTGAATCCAGCTTCGTCTGCAGCTGCTTCATCTGGTCGTTGGAAAGGCCCTGTTCAGGCGTACCCTTGAGATAGGTCTGGGCGCCCGAAAGGCGGGTCGCGAAATAGGCGGCAGAAGTTGTGTAGATGAACGACTTGTTCCATTCCAGATAGATCTTGAAGTTCGGGTAGGCGATGAAGGCCGGTCCGAGGCGGCCCTGCGGCAGCACGAGATCGCCTTCGAGGTTGGCAAAACCGGTATTGCCGTCGCGCGGCTTGACGCCGAGGTTGAACCATTCGCCTGCCGTCATCGTGCCGCCGAGGCCGGATTTGTCCCAGGGGAGGGTGTCGGGCAGGGTGACTTCCTGCAGCCAGGGCTGGCCGCGCTCGAAACCGAGATGCTGGATAAACTTGGCGGCCGTCAGGATCGCGTCCGGGCTGCTCTGCTTGAGGCGCACATGGCCGTCACCATCGCCATCCATGCCATAGGCTATGATATCGCGCGGCAGCATCTGAACCTGGCCGATTTCTCCGGCCCAGGCGCCGGTATTGGTCTGCGGATCGAKATCGCCATGCTGGACCATTTCGATGAGGGCGATCAGCTGCGGGCGGAAGAGTTCCGGGCGGCGGCAGTCATGCGAGAGCGTCACCAGCGCATTGCGCGTGTTGAAATCACCCTGCACAGCGCCGAAATCCGTTTCCATCGCCCAGAAGGCAGTGATGATGCCGGCGGGAACGCCGTAGTCCTGTTCGGCGCGGGCGAAGACATCGGCATACTGCTTCATCTTCTGGCGGCCGATATCGAGACGAGCCTGGCTAACGGTGCGCTGCGAGAACTCGAGGAAGGTCTGGCGGAAGACGCCCTGGGCGCGGTCGCGGCTCAGTACCTTGGGGTCGATCTCAGCGCCGGCCAGCGCCTGGTCTGCTGCTTCGGCGCTCGCGCCCGCAGCAATCGCCTCTTTCTTGACGCCCTGAAGGAAGGTGGAGAGATCGCCGCCGCAGGGTGCTGCCGGGGTCGAAGCCGCCGCATCAGGCGCTTGCTGGGCGGCGGCCCCTGTTGCTAGGACGCAGGCAAACAGAAGGGCAAGTGCAGAGCAGCTTTTGAGCGAGCGGTGCATGAAACGATCCTCGTAAAATGACATAGAATTCCGCCGACTTCACAGATGAATGTGACGGAAGCAAGAAAGATTAGGGCACGTTACTAAGAATTTCTATCCTTGGAAACGTCGGCAACCCAGTTGTTCCAGTTTTTTGCGGAGCCCGCGAAGACATTGATATCAGTCGGCCCCCGAATGCCGGGAATGACGCCCGTCGACGTATATTGCCAGAAGGCCCAGCGGCGGTCGGCATAGGTCACATCGGGATGTTTGGCGGTCGAGCGGACCCAGAAATGGTAGTCCTGGAAATAGCCGTCGAGATTGTCGCGGTGGAAGTCGACTGAGGTGTAGATGATCGGCCTCTTGCCGTAATAGGCTTCCAGGCGATCCATGAAACGCTTCATTTCGGAGCGCACCGTGGCCGCGTCGGGGCGCAAGCGACAGGTCTTCGATTCTGCATTCCATTCCACATCCAGCACCGGCGGCAGGCGCATGGATTCCCTGGGAACGTTGCGGATGAACCAGTCGGCCTGATCATCGGCGGAAGAGCAGAAGTAATAGAAGTGGTAAGGCGCATGCGGAATGCCGGCAGCGGCTGCTTCGCGCCAGTATTTGTCAAAGCGCGAGTCAACCCTGTCCTTGCCTTCGGTTGCCTTGATGAAGGCGAAGGCGACACCGGATTTGCGCACCGTCTGCCAATCGATATCACCCTGCCATTTGGAGATATCGATGCCGTGGACCGCATTTTGCTGCGGGTGCTTGGTGCCGAAATCCTGCGGATCGGTATCCTGAAAGCGGATCTTCGGCTTTATGGAAGCGGTTTCGAGATAATCGTAACCCGTGGAGCTGCAACCGGCGAGCAGCAGGGCAAGCGGCAGGACGCAAAACAGAAGCCGACGCATGAATGTTCCGTCGTGATGATGGATCTGCCCCACAGCTTGACCTTCGAAAACACGCGCCTAGCAGAGGGTATAACCCTCTTTTCTAATATCAACGTAAAAAAATGGTTATTTACAAGCGAATTATGAGCGCTTGCTGATAATCGCGGCCCGCCAGGCGTAACCGCCGCCGATCGCCTCGAACGACAATCTCGCGTTATTTTCAGCAGCTTGCGCTTCCAGAACCTCGCGCAGATTGGCGCGTGGGGTGACATGGAATTTGGCGAGCCAGGCCTGCAGCAGGCTGCGGAACCAGGCGGGCAGGCCTTCCTGTTGGCCGAAATCGACGATGTGGAGCTCGCCGCCGGGATTGAGCGCGGCAATCGATGCATCCACCGCGCGTTCCCAATCCGGGATCATCGAAAGCGCATAGGAAATGAGGATGCGGTCGAACCCGACAGTGCCGAATTCGCGCGGCGTGTAGGCGGTGGCGTCCGCCACGCGAAAGTCAGGGATCGTCGCCTTGGTGGCAAAGGTCTTGCGCGCCGAGATCAGCATTTCCTGGGAGATGTCGAGACCGTAGAGTTTCGCCGTCGGGAAGTGCTTGTGGGCAAAGGCCATGTTGCGGCCGGTGCCGCAGCCGACTTCCAAGAGCGTGCCGCCCTCGGGAACGTCGAGATTGCGGATCGTGCGGTCGCGGCCGAGAAGATAGTATTTGCGGGTCAGGTCGTAGAAATGGCGCTGGTAGCGATACATGCCGTCCATCAGGTCGGCATGTTCCTCGCTCTTGACGGTCATCTCGTCGACTTTGCTCACGCCTTTTTCCCGTAGATGTGGAAACCGCCGTAAATCGCCGAACGGTCCTGGGTGGTCATCTCACGCGACTGCTCTTCGAAATAGTGCCACTGGTCGCGAATTTCAGGGGCGAGGCGGCCTTCGATAATGCTCTTTTCGGCTGCCGTGCGGAAAATCACCCGGGCGCCTTCGCGCGCCGTGCGGGTGATCTCGCGCCAGACATCGTTGAGCTGCTGATCGGTCATCCAGTCCTGTGCATCGAGCAGGATGTAGCGGTCGCGCGAGGCGGCGGGCTMGCCGGCCAGAAGCTCCGTGAAGCTTGCGTGATGGACGTTGACACGATCGACATTGGCGCGGATCACTTCGTAATGCTCCGGCTTCAGATAGGTCGGCAGCGGGCCTTCCTCGCCATCGGCATAGCGGCGTGCGAAAGCCTGCCAGGCGAAATAGTTGTCGCGCATCGGGAAATGACAGGCGAGCTTTTCGAGGCGGTGCTTRAGAACCGGTGCGATGGAATTGTCGGCGGCAAGGCTTGCCAGCTCGTCATATTGCTGTGGCGGGATGCCGAGACCGAAGAGCGAGCTCTTGCGGTTGGTGATCCAGCGTACGACGGGCTTTTCGAAGAGGGGAGCGATCTGGTCTTCGAAGAACTGGCGCTGCTCGCGGATCGACCGGGTCTTGGTCATTTCCTGCAGTTTCACGCCGTGCAGGCGGGCGAGCAGATGAGCGGCGCCGATGAAGCGGCCGAGCAGGCCGGTTTCATAGATATTGCGATTAAAGACGGTGACGCGACGACGGCCGAACTTGCGGGTGTTCCAGTAAGCGCGGGTTGTCTCATCAAGATTCGACGACAGGACACTGTCGAAAACCCGGCTGTTCGATTTCTCGTTCGGCATCGCCAGGAAACGGACGAGATCGGTATGGTTCGGCAGGTTCTTGAAAGCGGCAAGCTTCAGCCTGTTCAGCGCGATATGGTGCGGATTGAGATCCACCACGTCGATCGAAGCCGGCGCCTTGGAAAGGTAGGCGAGCATGTTGCAGCCACCGGAACCGATCGTGACGATACGGTGATTAGGCTTCAGCTCCATCGCCTGCATATCGAGATCAGGGTCTTCCCAGATCTGCGGATAAACGAGGCCGGAAAAGAGAAGGCCGAAGAGTCGCTCGGAGAAGCCGTCCTTGGAAAAAGCCTTGTGGCGGAGAAGCGCTGCCTTGAGTTTCCGGTTCTTGCGGAAGCCGGTATCCGGTGCAAATTCCGACATGAGTCTGTCACCTTTTTAGCGTTCAGGGCGTGTAACGCGCCTCTGCTACAGTTTKATGACGAGCCCTGTGGGCCAAGGCTTCCGCGAAGCTCTGTGAAGACCTCCTCGAAATTTGAAGTCGATTGAAGAGCTTCTTTTCGCTTCTCTCTTTCCGTGAGCCAAGTTTCCTGCTTCTCTCCGTTCCGTGGAGGATTGCATGCGAGTTGTTCCGCGTATCGTCAAGGGCTTGGGCCTGCTTGTCATTCTCGCTGTCACAGGCGCAGCCGCGTGGCTCTCCTTAAGCCCGCCGGAGCTTCTGAAAGTGGGCAATGGCTACGCCGCCAAGATCGTCTGTTCCAATGTCTTCATCGCCGGCCGCGATCCCGACGCCGTGCTTTATGACGACGTGCAGGCGCCT
The DNA here is from genome assembly GCF_056397645.1 of Rhizobium sp. 05L429. Taxonomy (NCBI): domain Bacteria; kingdom Pseudomonadati; phylum Pseudomonadota; class Alphaproteobacteria; order Hyphomicrobiales; family Rhizobiaceae; genus Rhizobium; species Rhizobium sp. 05L429. The sequence continues at coordinate 112,613 of NZ_JBFTNV010000006.1, forward strand.
GGAAACCCGCTGCTGCGGCTGATGCGCGTCGAGGTCGATCGTGACGCCGGGCGGGTGACCTCGCGCTTCATGGGCCTGTTTGCGCCGAACTACGCGCTTTATCGTGGCGCCTTCGGCTGCACCAGCGTGCCCGACGGTGATTTCGATGCCGCCTCCAAGGCTACGCCGCTCGTACCGGCGCCGCGGGCGGGCGAAAACGACGCAGTCTGGCCGGATGGCGAGGGCGTCGATACCGCGGCCGGAAATGCGAAAATCGCGGCGCTTCTGGCCGATGCCAAGCTTGCCGGGCCGGCGATGCGGGCGATGGTCGTCGTGCAGGATGGCCGCATCATTGCTGAAAGCTACGGGCCGGGCTTCAGCGTCAGCACGCCGCTCGTCGGCTGGTCGATGACGAAGACGGTCAACGCGGCGCTGATCGGCCGGTTGATGCTGTCAGGCAAGATCTCCTATGACGACACACATCTTTTGCCGCAATGGGCGAATGATACGCGCGGCGACATCAAGCTTTCCGACCTGATGGGCATGGAAAGCGGGCTCGCCTTCAATGAGGATTACGGTGCCGTCGCCGATGTGACGCGCATGCTCTATCTCGATCCTGATATGGTTTCCCTGCCGGCGAATGCGTCTCTCATGGCTGCTCCGGGCACGGATTTCCATTATTCGAGTGGCACGGCCTTGCTCCTGTCTCGCATCTGGATGAACAAGGTCGGCGATCCGCGCGCGGCCTTCGACTATCCGCGCGATGCGCTATTCGGTCCGCTCGGAATGACGAGCGCCGTTTTCGAGGCCGATGAGCGCGGCACATTTGCCGGCAGCTCCTATCTCTATGCGACGGGACATGACTGGGCGCGCTTCGGCCAATTCCTGCTGCAGGATGGCGTATGGAACGGGCAGAGGCTTCTGCCGGAGGGATTCGTAGCGATGATGCGGACGCCGACATCAAGTTCCGGCGGCAAATATACGCAAGGCCAAGCGTGGCTTGCGGGACCGGGCGGCGGCGGCACGAGCGCCGAGTTCGGGCTGCCGCAGGACACGTTCTGGCTGCAGGGTCATGACGGCCAGGCGGTCGCGATCGTGCCGTCAGCCAATCTCGTCTTCGTCCGCATGGGATTGACGCCGAGCTGGCTGCGCTACAGGCCGCAGGTCGTGCTGAAGGAAATTCTCAATACGCTTCAGTCGGCAAAAGCCGGCTGAACGTCGTCACCGAGATGTCTGGTATCGGTCGTTGATATCAGTAATTGCCTTGGGCGATGTCAGTCATGCCCTTGCGCTTGGCGTCGTAATAATAGCCGCGGGCATAGAGACGAACGGCATCGTCTTCTTTCCTGTCGGCAACCTGCCAGGCGCCMTGCAGGTATTTGCCCGCATATTTGATATTGGTTTCAGCATCGAAAAGGCCGGCAGCGTTGCCGTCGTAACCCATCGACTTTGCGGTATTGTACTTGATCTGCATGAGACCGAAGTAGCCGCGCTTGTTGTAGGCCTTGGAATTGTAGCGGCTCTCGCGATGAACGACGCGGTGGAGCAGTGATTCCGGTATTTCATAGAGCTTGGAATATTTGCTGATGAGCTTGCTGACGAGGCTCTTTTCGACGGTCGGCGCATCATCGCTGTCGTCGTCGCTGAACATCGGCGGGGCTGCCGGCGGGTCGATCGGGCCGGACTCGTCGAAGCCGTAATCCATGGTGAAGCGCGGTGTAGTACCGACAGCGGCAAGAGCCGCGAGCGCGCCGTTCTGCGGCGTTGTGGCTGCGAAGGCGAGCTGCGTCGAGGGACTCGCAGGCGAGCCCGGCCGCGGCGTCGGAACGACGGACTGGATCGCCGTCATCTCGGGCGTCAGCGGAATGGGAGCATAGCCGTTGACGGCTACCGGCTGGACACCGCCCTGCATGGCGAAATCGCCGGCCTGCTGCTGGACGGGCGAAACCACATTCGGCATCGCCGTTGCGGTGAGGGCGGGTGCTGTGGTCGATGCCTGTGGATTGAGTGTGGCGACGGTCTGGCCGGTTGCGCCTTCAGCGGTCGGCACGGCAGCCAGCGTTGCATCTTCGCCGGGCTTCGGCATGGGAATCACGGTCTGTGCGGCGGTCAGTTCTGCCTGAGAGGTATATTCGACGCTCGCGCATCCTGACATGACGCCGCAGAGCATGGTCGAGACCACGAGACTGCGTTTCAGGCCGGAAAATCCGATCGCTACCATTCTGTCACTTTCGTGAATCACGCCGCGCCGGCAGCGTCTAAAAGTTATCAAATACCTTAAGCGTGGGGGAAGGCATTAACCTATTMGTGTCTTTCCAGCAACCACGGAATATTACTAGGCTGCAATACGGCGATACCCGGCCGTTACGGCGCCTGCTGCGATCAGCAGGGTGCCGCCGGAGCGGTTGACCGCGCGCTGCACGCTGGCCTTGCGAATCAAGCCGCGGGCGGCGTGTGCGGCCAAGGCGTAGCAGGAGGCGTTGATGGTGGCGAGCACGAGGAATGTCGCTTCCATGATCAGCATCTGATCGAGGAAGGGACGGGCTGGGTTGAGGAACTGCGGCACGAAGGCGACGAAGAAGACGATGCTCTTCGGGTTCAGCGCCGTCACGACATAGGCATGCAGGAAGATCTGCAGAGACCTTTCTTCCGGCAGATTATCATTGTCAGCAATGTGTTCGCCGACGATCGGAGCCCGCCAGAGCTTGATTCCCAGCCATATCAGATAGGCGCCGCCGACCCACTTCAGCACGGTGAACAACGTCGCCGATGCGGCAAGCAGGGCGCCGAGGCCAAACAGTGAGGCTGTCATGGCGGTGAAATCGCCGAGGGCCACACCCGAAACGGTCGCAAGCGCCGTTTTCCGGCCATGACCCAGCGCATAGGAGACAACCAGAAGAATGGTCGGCCCCGGTATGGCGAGCATGATGGCGGACGCGGCAGCAAAAGCGAGCCAGGCTTCGAGCGACATGGAATCTCCTCCTATTCCTTAGAGAACCAGCAAAGACACCATATTAGCCATCCGTCAATCATGCGGACCTGTATTTTTGCCCGATCTGGTTCATTACTTCGCCAAACCATACGGTTGAAAGATCAAACGGCTTACCACCCTTGATGCGGGGGAATTCTATTGTGCGCAACTTGCCATTCTGCGCTTCGTCGTGGCCGGTTACGCCCGAAACCTTGTTGAGGGCGCTTTCGACCGCGAGGTCGACCATGCTGTGGATCAGGCGCAGATCTTCGCCGTTTGCCGGTGCGGACCGGGCGAAATACCCGGATTTCTGGACGAGCGAGCGCTCGGCGTCGAGCAGGCTTGCGAACTGCTTCTGGAACCATGCGCCGACATTGATCGTGTCGATCTTCACATGGCCGAAAGCATCGCGCTTGACCGTCTCGCCCGCGGCTTCGCGCTCGGCGACGATGGCGTCGAGGCAGGCGCCTTCCGATACGAAGACCGTGGCATGGCCGGTGCGGTCCATGATCTCCTTGAGGCGGGCGGCTTCGGCATCGAGGTCGAAGGCCATTTCCGGCAGGTAGACTGCGTCGGTGCTCTTCATATGCTCGTTCATCATCAGGCCATCGACATATTCATTGCCTTTGGTGCGCTGGAGATAGGCGCGGGCGGTGGCAGCCGTCAGCCAGCCGCAATGGCGGCCCATGACCTCGTGGATGACGAGGGTGCGCGGGGCGGCGGTCTGTTCGTTGCTGACATTGTCGAAGAAGTGCGCGCCGACCTCGGCAGCCGTCCAGGCGCCCAGCGACTGGCGGATCGGCACAACGTCGTTATCTACAGTCTTCGGCAGGCCGACGACCGTGAGGTCATAACCGTTTGCCGCAAGATAGGCGGCGAGGTCGGCAGCCGTCGTATTCGTGTCATCGCCGCCGATCGTGTGCAGGATGGTGACGCCGTCATTGGCGAGACGTTCGGCGGCGACCCGCAGCGGATTTTCGCCTTCCTTGACGAGGCCGCGCTTCACGCAGTCGGCGGCATTGGTGAGCTTGACGCGGCTATTGCCGATCGGCGAACCGCCATAGCGGTGCAGGAGCGGCGCCTTCTCGCGCATCTGGGTATTGATCTGAACGCTGTCGCCGAGCAGCACGCCCTGATAGCCGGACTTGTAGGCGATCAGCTCGATATCGGGAGCGACATCGCTATAGCGCTCGATAAGGCCGCCGACGGCGGACGAAAGGCAGGGCGCCAGGCCTCCGGCGGTCAGCATTGCGACTTTCTGTTTGGCCATAATCCCTCCTTGGGCGCATTGGTGCGCGACGGCGTGCAGCCTAAAGCGTATTGCGTTCTTTTCAGATCCGCTTGCTACGTTTTAAGCCTTCGTTTTCCGCATGTCGTTATCGCAAAACCGCGGCACACTTTTGCTCGACACGCTCTAGGTAACGCATGGATGCGACAGGGAAAGTGGCCTGTAAAGTAAAGAATTTACGAAAAACGCGGCTTTATGCAAGCTGGGTGCGGGAAGCGCCGATATAATCGGTTCAATGCCGATCGACCTATCCATAAGTGTTGTGGAAATCGCCGGCCGTTGTGCCGATAATGCGGGAAATGGCTGACACGGTCGGTGATGGCGGCTGCCGCGACAATTACCAAATCGTGAAAACTGTTTTCAAATCTACGACCAATAGCCGCCTTGCAATGGCAACGATTATTTGGTCAAGGTGTTTCTTCTAGAACTTGCTGCATTGCGAGAAGATTACGATGTCTTTCTGGGAAAAACTGGTGAATGCCATTGGCAATACCGCGGGCAATGCGCTCTCCGCGGTGGTCGAGGCTATTCGCACGGTTTTCGAAGGCGATCCGGAKACGCGCCGCAAGGTTGCCTTTTCGGTGGCCGTCATTGCGCTGTCTGCCAAGATGGCCAAGGCCGACGGTATTGTGAGCGAGAAGGAAGTGCAAGCCTTCCGCGACATCTTCGAGTTTCCTCCCAGCGAGGCGAAGAATGTCGCGCGCCTCTATAATCTCGCCCGCCAGGACGTTGCGGGTTACGAGGCCTACGCAGCAAAGCTGTCCACGCTTTGCTCGACCTGCGCCGCCAATTGCCCGGTTCTGGAAGATGTGCTCGACGGTCTGTTCCATATCGCCAAGGCGGATGGGCTGATCCACGAGAAGGAAATGAATTTCCTACGCCATGTCGCCGAAATCTTCCAGATGAGCGAGGCCCGCTTCGATCAGATTGCTGCGCGTCACGTCTCTGCTGGCCGCGATCCCTACAAGATTCTCGGGGTTTCGCCGGCGGATGATTTCCCGACGATCCGCCGCCATTACCATGTGCTCGTCAGCGAGCATCATCCGGACCGGCTGATCTCGCGCGGCGTGCCGGAAGAGTTCCATGCGATCGCCAATGAACGTATGGCGGCGCTGAACGACGCCTATGCGGCGATCGAAAAGGAACGTCGCGCCGCATGACCTCATTCGAGGCAGACTACGGCAAGGCGCGCGTCCAGCCCTCGCCGAACCATGGCGAACGGGCTGATGGCCGCAAGCCCGATATGATCCTGCTGCATTATACGGGCATGCCGAGTGCCGAGGGCGCGCTTGACTGGCTCTGTCGGGACGAAAGCCAGGTTTCCAGCCATTATTTCGTGCAGCCGAACGGCGAGGTCGTGCAGCTCGTGCAGGAGATCCACCGCGCATGGCATGCTGGCAAGAGCTTCTGGCATGGCGAAACGGATATCAATTCGCTGTCGATCGGCATCGAGATCGCCAATGCCGGCCATCCGGGCGGGCTTCCCGACTATCCGAGGGAGCAGGTCGCTGCGGTGATCGAATTATGTCGCGATTGCGGCGTTCGTTGGTCGATCGCGCCTGAAAGAGTGCTCGGCCACTCCGATGTCGCCCCCGTGCGCAAGGTCGATCCAGGCGAGAAATTCCCTTGGCACGAACTGCATCAGGCCGGCGTTGGCCACTGGGTGGAACCGGCCGCCATCACCGGCGGGCGCTTCTTCCAGCGCGGCGACCGCGGACAGCCTATCGAAGCGCTGCAATCCATGCTGTCGCTCTATGGTTACGGCACTGAGATCACAGGCGAATTCAGCGACAAGACGGCAGGCGATGTGGAAGCCTTCCAGCGGCATTTTCGCCCCGAGCGAGTGGACGGAATCGCCGATTTTTCGACGATCGATACGCTGCACCGGCTGCTGTCCTCGCTGCCGCGTTATTCCTGACCGTTCATAATTTTCGACATTACCGATTTTCCATGTTCGCATGCGAAATTCGGACTGCCACATCATTTCCCTATTATCTCCTCATTACGATGGTCTAAGAACTTCCGCTAAGCGGCGCCTAAGGGTATTCCCAAGTTAAATCTGAGGCGTCATGTGAAACGATAAGAATTACTGCGAAAACTGATCAGTATTTGGTCAGAATTCTCCATGACGGCGAGGCGCGCAGTCCGGTAATTCTTTGGGTCGGAGTGATCAAGACTACATGAGAAAACTGATTGTTGTTGCTGCAGCATGCGTTGGCATGGTGCTGGCGGGAAATAACTTTGCCTTTGCGAATGACTGGGGCGTGCGAGCCGATGCGCCCGTGAAGAAAGTGGAGCGTCCGCAGAAGACAGCGGAGCGCGTGAATAAGAAGGAACGCCCGCAGAGGACGGCGCAGCGTGCGCAGAAGAAAACGGAGCGTCCGCTGAAGACGGTCGAGCGCCAGAGTGGCTATCCCGTCGCCGATGTTTCCGGCAATTCCTATTCCGCATTGATTAGCAAATATGCCAATCAATATGATGTGCCGGTGGCTCTTGCGACTGCTGTCATCCGTGTTGAAAGCAATTTCAATCCGATGGCGCGCGGCAGCCATGGCGAAATCGGCCTGATGCAGATCAAGCCGGCGACGGCCCGCATGATGGGTTATTCCGGCGGTGCCAAGGGCCTGTTCGATCCGGAAACCAACATCAAGTATGGCATGAAGTACCTGGCGGCCGCCCACGATCTCGGCGGCGGGCAGACCTGCAATACGATCCTCAAATACAATGCCGGCCATGGCGCCACGCGCATGAACCCGGTCTCGAAGTCTTATTGCGGCAAGGTTCTTGCGATGCTCTGAGCCGGAAGCGCTTTTCTCTGGCAAACGTCGGATGATTCAGCGCGATTGCCATGTTATCGCTAGCCTTTAGCGAGGTGTGATATGGCAGTCGATTTCAGGTTCATCGTCATCGGTCGCGGCATGATGGGTGCCGCGGCCGCTAAATATCTGGCACGCCAGACGGATGGCGTTGCCGTCATCGGTCCGGACGAGCCGGCTGATCGCAAGGCGCATGAGGGCGTTTTCGCCAGCCATTACGATGAAGGCCGCATCACGCGTACCATCGATCCCGATTGCGACTGGGCATTGCTCGCCAATCGCTCGATCGCACGCTATGGCGAGATCGCAAAAGAGAGCGGCGTCGATTTCTACACGGAAGTGGGCTGCCTCGCAGTCGCGCCGCCCGAGAGCGCTTACCTCGCCGGTACAAGGCAGGCCGCGGTTTCGCTCGGCGTCGAAACGACATCTTTCGATCAGGCTGAACTGAAACGACGGTTTCCCTATTTCGCTTTTCCTGCCGGCGGTGCCGGCATTTTCGAAGCGAAGGGAGCAGGGCATATCAGCCCGCGGAAGCTCGTGAAGGCGCAGTCGCTGCTCGCCGGAAAGGCGGGTGCGAGCGTGATCCGCGACCATGCCACTTCCATCCGCGAGGAGGGCGGGGCGGCCGTCGTCACCACGGCGGGCGGCAGGGTTTATCGCTCCGAGAAGGTGCTGCTGGCGGCCGGCGGTTTTTCCATTTCGCAGAATCTCTTGCGGCAATCCGTTGACATGACGGTTTACGGCCGCACCGTGACCCTGTTCGAGGTGGCGGACGAGGATGCTCCGCGCCTTGCCGATATGCCGTCGCTCATCCTCGACGCGCCCGGCATCGACATCTACCTACTGCCGCCGATCCGTTATCCCGACGGCAAGCTCTATCTGAAGATCGGTGGCGATCCCGACAATCTGGTGCTGAGCAACGATGCGGACATGCGCGCCTGGTTTCGTACGGATGGACGCGAGGTTGCGCGCGAGCATCTAAGGGGCATCGTTGATCGTATTGTGCCGGATCTGGAGGCGCAGTCCATTTCCTCCGCATCCTGCGCCGTCTCCTATACGAAGAGCCGCTATCCGATGATCGGCTATACGTCCTCGCCGCATATCGCTGTTCTGACCGGCTGCATGGGAACGTCCGCCAAGAGCTCCGATGAAATCGGCAGGCTGGGGGCCGAACTGCTTCTTGCAGGCAGAATCAAGGATCAGGGCTACGCCACGGATTTCGCACCTTATTTCCGTTAAGCCTGTCCCCCATATTTCGTTGGCTTTTGCGGGCTTCCTCGTTTAAGGGAGCCCCTGCCAGTTGGCCGGGCAGCCGCGCTTTACCAATGCCGAAAGGCGGTAGGGTGAGGAAAGTCCGGGCTCCACGGAAACACGGTGCCGGATAACGTCCGGCGAGGGCGACCTCAGGGAAAGTGCCACAGAAAGCAAACCGCCTGTCTTGACAGGTAAGGGTGAAAGGGTGGGGTAAGAGCCCACCGCATCTCCGGCAACGGATATGGCACGGTAAACCCCACCGGGAGCAAAACCGAATAGGGATGACGCGGTTGGCGAAAGCCTTCCGGCCTGTTTCTGGGTCAGTCATCCGGGTGGGTTGCGTGAGGCAGCGTGCAAGCGCTGTCCCAGATGAATGGCTGCCACGTTCCGGTTCGCCGGAGCCATACAGAACCCGGCTTACAGGCCAACTGGCGATTAACCTCCTGCAGCATACGCTTTGCTGCAAAGGCCGATTTTCTTCCTGTCAAGTCATTGAAATAACTGAAATCGAGGCAAGGTCCCACGGATCTTGCCCGGCCGGATTTCCTGTTCCCCGCGGGTGCTTCAGGTGGCGTTTGAGAATCGCTTTCCTAACCCTTTGTTAAACTTAACAGCTTATAAATGTTTGATACTGCGCCCGCCTCAAAATGGGCTCATCCCATTGACGCCCATATGGTCCCATGCTATCCCAAGTGCGCACTGCATCAGGGCAATCATCTGCCCATCAATCGCAAAGCAAAGACGCCTTCCGGATCGGAAGCGTCGGGAGGGCCTTGGTTCTTTCGGCTTGCGAAGCTGTGCCTGACTTTGAGGGTTTCGGGCGGCAAAATGCTTTCCGGGCTCTTTCGGAAACGGATGTTTCGTGTCATGAGCCGCTTCCTTTCGAATGCGACCAACAGGATCGACACCAAGGGCCGGGTTTCCGTGCCTGCGGCGTTTCGTTCCGTGCTGGCGCAGCGCAACGTCCAGGAGCTTTACTGCTTTCAGGACTTTGTGTTTCCGGCGATCAGCATCGGCGGCCMGGATCTTCTGGAAAGGTTCGAGCGGCAGATTGCGGCGGAAGATCCGTTTTCGCCGGAGGCAAACGAGATGTCGCTTCTCATTCATGGGGGCGGGGTCTTCATGAAGCTCGACGCCGAGGGGCGGTTGATGGTCACGGATTTCATTCGCGACTTCACCGGTATTTCGGACGAAGTGACCTTCGTGGGTCGGGCGGATCACTTTCAGCTCTGGCAGCCGCAAGCATTCGCGGCCGCACAGGCGCAGGCACGAGGGGAGCGCAAGCTGGCGGGCAAGCGTTCCTGAACGAACGAGGGAACGGAATGGCGGCGAATCCTGGCGGAGGTTCAACTGAAGCCGGTGGCGGACCGGTTCGCCACATTCCGGTTCTTCTCGACGAGGTGCTTGCGGCGCTGGAGCCTTTTTCCGGCAAGGTCATCCTCGACGGTACCTTTGGTGCGGGTGGCTATACCTCCGCCATTCTCGGTGCTGGTGCCGATGTGATCGCGCTTGATCGCGATCCGACGGCGATCGCGGCCGGCCAGGCGCTCGTTGCGGCGCATGGCGGTCATCTCAAGCTCATCCATTCGCAGTTTTCGCAGCTTGCCGATCATGTACCTGATGGCGGGCTTGATGGCGTGGTGCTGGATATCGGCGTTTCCTCCATGCAGATCGATGAGGCCGAGCGCGGCTTCTCCTTCCAGAAGAGCGGCCCGCTCGACATGCGTATGTCGGCCGCGGGCGTTTCTGCCGCCGATGTCGTCAATCGCGCCAAAGTGGCCGATCTCATCCGCATCTTCCATTATCTCGGCGAAGAGAGCCAGGCGCCGCGCATTGCCCATGCCATCGAAAAGCGCCGCGTCGAAAAGCCCTTCGAGACGACGCGCGATCTCGCCGGCCTGATCGAGCTGGTGACGCCGCGCAAGATGAAAGACAAGATCCATCCTGCGACGCGCGTCTTCCAGGCGCTGCGTATCTTCGTCAATGACGAACTCGGCGAGCTCGCGCAGGCGCTGTTTGCCGCTGAGCGGGCGCTGAAGCCAGGCGGTCGCCTCGTCGTCGTCACCTTCCATTCGCTGGAAGACCGCATCGTCAAGAAATTCTTCTCCGATCGTGCCGGCAAGGCAGCGGGTTCCCGCCATCTGCCTGTTGCGCATGAGCGAGCCGCGACCTTCGAGCCTGTCGGCAAGTCGATGGTTTCTGCCAGCGAAGAAGAAGCTCAGGCCAATCCGCGCGCTCGTTCCGCCAAGCTGCGCGCCGGCCAGCGTACTACCGCTCCCGCTGAATCCGAAGACATGTCGCTCTTCGGATTCCCCAATCTTGCCAGCCTCGGAAAGCTTGGAGCTTGATATGCTGAGAACGTTCGATCTTGTACTCATCGGCATCATGACGGCGGCAGCCGCCGTCACCTATACGATCAAGCACCGCGCCGAGCTGAAGCTCGAGGAGGTTCACCGCCTTGAAGCGGAGATCAAACTGGAAAAGGACACGATCGATCTGCTGAAGGCCGACTGGGCGCTGCAATCGCAGCCGAACCGGCTTGAGCGTCTGGTCACGACCTATAATGGCGAGCTGCAGCTGCAGCCGACGGATTCGACCGCGCTTGCCCATGCGCGCGAGCTTCCGATGCTGAAATCGCAGGTTCCTCAACCTGATGTTACTGAAGCCAAGGCCGGGGACGCCAAGGTTGKGGCCGTCAAGGCTGGCGCCAAGTCGATTGCTGCAGCCAAGGTCCAACCGATCCCGATGCGGGCGCCGCGCGAAGCTGAAGAGCCGGATGACATCGAAACGGGAGCGGTGGAGTAATGTCCTTTCTTTCCCGCATCATGGTTCTGAAAAGCCAGGCGCACTTTTCCGCCGGCGTCTATAACCGTTTCGGTGCCCCCTCTGGCATGGCGATCGAAGGTTCGCGCAAGCGCAAGGCGGGGCAGGCCAAGAGCCGCGTCGGCCTGCTCATCATCGGCTTCACCGCCGTCTACGCCATCATCGGCGGCCGTATGGTCGAATATGCGATGAAAGAGCCGGAATCGGTCTCGTCCATCCTGCCGCCCGATCGGCTGATGGCGTCGCGCCCCGATATTATCGACCGCAACGGCGAAGTGCTGGCGACAGATATCCGCACCGTTTCGCTGTTTGCCGAGCCGAACAAGATCGTCGATACCGACGAAGCCGTCGAGAAGCTGCAGACGGTGCTTTCGGATCTCGATGTCAAGGACACTTATAAGAAGCTCTCCAGCCGCACCTCGCATTTCGCCTGGCTGCGCCGTCAGCTGACGCCGAAGCAGCAGAGCCAGATCCTGGCGCTCGGCATTCCCGGTGTTGGCTTTCGCCCTGAAAAGCGCCGCTTCTATCCGGGCGGCGCGACGGCCGCGCATATTCTCGGCTACGTCAATATCGACAACCGCGGCGTTGCCGGCATGGAGAAATACATAGACGATCAGGGGCTTGCCGATCTTGCCTCGGTCGGCATGACGAGCAACCAGTCGCTGGAGCCGGTGCGCCTTTCGATCGATGTGCGGGTGCAGGCGATCGTGCGCGATGTCGTTGCCAATGCCGTCGTCAACTACAAGGCCAAGGGCGCCGGGGCCGTCGTGCTCGATGCCCATACCGGCGAAGTGCTTGCCATGGCGTCTGCGCCGGATTTCGATCCGAACAACCCGCAGGAGGGCTCCAAGGACGGCTGGTTGAACCGCATGTCGAACGGCACGTTCGAGATGGGTTCGACCTTCAAGACCTTTACGACCGCTATGGCGATCGACAGCGGCAAGGTTTCTCTGAAGGACAGTTTCGACGCCACTAACCCGATCCGCATCGGTGGTTTTACCATTCACGACTTCCACGGCCAGCGCCGCTGGCTGACGGTTCCGGAAATCTTCGAATATTCCTCGAATATCGGTACGGCGAAAATGATCGATATCGTCGGTATGGACCTGCAGAAGGACTATCTGACGCGCCTCGGCTTGCTCACCCGAATGCAGACCGAACTGCCCGAGGTGAAGATGCCGAGCCAGCCGCGCGTCTGGAAGAAGATCAACTCTATCACGATCTCCTTCGGCCATGGTGTCGCCACGACGCCGCTGCAGACGGCGGTTGCCGGTGCCGCTCTCATCAATGGCGGCAAGTTGATCGAGCCGACTTTTCTGCCGCGCAGCCGCGAGCAGGCCGATGAAGCGGCCGAGGTCGTCGTCAAGAAGAGCACGAGTGACGATATTCGCTATCTCTTCAAGCTCAACGGCAAAAAAGGCTCCGGCCGCAACGCCGACGTGCCGGGCTTCAATGTCGGCGGCAAGACCGGTACGGCCGACAAGGTCGTCAACGGCCGCTATGCCAGCAACTTGAATTTCAATGCTTTCCTTGCCGCTTTTCCGATCGACAATCCGCGCTATGTGGTGCTGACCTTCTGCGACGAGCCGCTTGATGGCGAGCAGCATCAGCGCATCGCTGCCTATACGGCAGCACCCATGGTCAAGAACATCGTGCGCCGTGCGGCACCCATCCTCGGTGTCGAACCGGAATTCGGCGAAGACGGCTCGGCCTTGTTGGTGTCTTATTGAGTGTGAATCAATGTCGGTGTCGATTCGTAAGGGGCGGTCGACCTGAATCAGAAAAGTGCAGTCGATGAAATTGCGGGATCTTGCCGGAAATGCGTTTCCGGAACTCAAAGCTGAACTCGAAGGGCCGGCCGGCGCGCTGGAGATTTCCGGCCTGTCTTCCGACAGCCGCAAGATCGTGCCCGGCATGGCTTTCGTGGCGGTTGCCGGCACCAAGGCCGACGGCGCGGGTTTCATCGCCGATGCTGTTGCCAAGGGCACTGCCGTCGTCATCGCATCGCATGCAGTTGAGACTTCCGTCCCGGTTCTGGTCGTTTCCGAACCGCGTCGTTTCCTCTCAGTTGCCGCTTCGCATTTCTATGGCCGCCAGCCGACGACGATGGTTGCGGTGACGGGTACGGCCGGCAAGACCTCGGTTGCTTCCTTCGTCAGGCAGATCTGGGCGCATGCCGGCCATGCGGCCGCGATGATCGGCACGACCGGTGTCGTTTCGCCGACGCGCAATGAATATGGTTCGCTAACAACCCCTGATACCATATCGCTGCACAAGCTGCTGGCCGAACTCGCCGATGAAGGCGTCACGCATGCGTCGATGGAGGCCTCCAGCCACGGCCTCGATCAGTATCGCCTCGACGGCGTGCAGCTCGCGGCCGCCGCCTTCACCAATCTCGGCCGCGACCACATGGATTATCATCCGACGGTCGAAGATTATATGGCCGCCAAGATGCATCTATTCGACCGGGTGCTGCCGAAGGGTTCTCCCGCCATCATCTTCGCCGACGATCCATGGTCGGAGCAGGCGATCGAGGCGGCGACGGCTGCGGGCCATGATGTGCGCACGGTCGGGCGCAAGGGCACATATCTGACGCTGAAGCGCGTCGAACATTTCCGTCACAAGCAGGTCGCGGAAATCCATGCGGAAGGTGAGATCTTCGAGGTCGATATTCCGCTTGCCGGCGATTTCCAGATTGCCAATGCGCTGGTTGCCGCAGCGCTCGCCACGTCGACAGGCGTTCCGGTGAAGGTTGCGATGGCCGCGCTCGAAAAGCTGCAGGGCGCATCCGGCCGCCTGGAGCTGGTCGGCCATACAAAGGATGGCGCGCTTGCCTATGTCGATTATGCCCATAAGCCGGATGCGCTGGAAAATGTGTTAAACTCGGTGCGTCCGTTCACGACTGGCCGTGTCATCGTCGTGTTCGGCTGCGGCGGCGATMGTGACCGCGGTAAACGGCCGATCATGGGCGAGATCGCCTGCCGGCTGGCCGATGTCGTTATCGTCACCGATGACAATCCGCGCTCGGAGGAGCCTTCCGCGATCCGTGCCGAGATCATGGCGGCTGCCAAGTGCGCCTCGGAGATCGGCGACCGCGCCCAGGCGATCCGCGAGGCGGTTCTGCAGCTGAAATCCGGCGATACGCTGATCGTTGCCGGCAAGGGACATGAAGAAGGGCAGACGGTCGGTAGCGTCACGCTGCCGTTTTCCGATCATGCCGAAGTGCGCAAGGCTTTGGAGGAGCGGGTACCATGAACTGGCTCTGGACCACCGAAGACATGATCGCTGCGATGGCGGGCCGTCCGTTCGGCTCGCTGCCACAGGGCATTACCGGCATTTCCATCGACAGCCGCTCGATCGCCGCCGGTGAAGCCTTCTTCGCGATCAAGGGCGACCGCGTGGATGGTCACGATTATGCTTCGATGGCGATGGCAAACGGCGCGTCGCTGCTGGTCGTCAGCGAGGCGCGCCTGCCGGCCATGGGACGGCTGACAGTGCCGATGATCGTGGTCGAGGATGTGCTTGCCGCGCTCGCCCGTCTGGGACTTGCTTCGCGTGAGCGTTCGCGGGCGAAGATCATCGCCGTTACCGGTTCGGTCGGCAAGACGACGACCAAGGAGATGTTGCGCCATGTGCTGTCGCCCTCGGGCAAGGTGCATGCGTCAGTTGCATCCTTCAACAATCACTGGGGCGTGCCGCTGACTTTGGCGCGCATGCCAATCGATACCTATTTCGGCGTCTTCGAAGTCGGCATGAACCATCCCGACGAAATCCGGCCGCTGGTGAAGATGATCCGCCCGCATGTTGCCGTCATCACGACGATCGCACCGGCCCATCTCGGCAATTTCCAGAACCTCCAGGAAATCGCTGCCGCCAAAGCGGAGATCTTCGAAGGTCTGGAGCCGGGTGGGGATGTCGTTCTCAACCGCGACAATGAGCAGTTCAATTTCCTGGAGCAGGCCGCCCAGGCGCTCGGTATTACGCGGATCCATTCCTTCGGCCAACATGCCAAGGCGGAATTCCGTCTTGCCGAATTCAACGGCTCGGATGAAAGCTCCACGCTCTGGATGACTGTTGGAGGCGACACCAAGGAAGTGGCTATCGGTGCGCCGGGCCGCCACATTGCCGAAAATGCACTGGCCGCACTCGGCGTGGTGACGATCGTCGGGGCCAATCTCGACAAGGCGATTGAGGCACTTGCGACCCTGAAGCCGGAAAAGGGCAGGGGCAAGCGTCACAAGCTGCCGATCGGCAATGGCAGCTTCACGCTGATCGATGAAAGCTATAACGCCAATCCGGCCTCCATGCGCGCGGCGATCGCGCTGCTGGCGGCGGCCGAGCCGACCGGACGCGGACGCCGCATCGCCGTGCTCGGCGACATGCTGGAGATGGGCGAATTTGCCGAGCAGGTCCATGCGGACCTTGCCGGTTCGCTGCTGGCGGCCGGTCTCGAACATGTCTGGCTCGCGGGGCCCGAGATGGTGGCGCTGAAGGAATCGCTTCCCGACAGCGTCACAGTCGAGCATCGCGAGACGACGGAAGAATTGTTGGAATTCGTATTGAACTCGGTCGCACCTGGCGACGTGTTGATGGTGAAGTCTTCTCTGGGGATCGGTTTTGGCAAGATTGTCGCCGCGCTCCTTGACAAGTACCCGCCAGTTTCAGACACGCAACGCGAACTATGATCGGGTAAAAGGGGCCCTGAATGCTGATTTGGCTAGTCGAACTGTCGGAATATTTCAAATTTCTGAATCTGTTCAGATACATTACCTTCCGGGCGGGTGCTGCTCTTTTCACCTCCGCTCTTATCGTCTTCCTCTTCGGGCCTGCCATCATCAATTCGCTGCGCATCCGGCAGGGCAAGGGCCAGCCGATCCGTGCCGATGGACCGCAGACGCATTTCAAGAAGGCCGGTACACCGACCATGGGCGGCCTGATGATCCTCGCGGGCATCGTCGGCGCATCGTTGCTTTGGGCCGATCTTTCCAACGTCTATGTCGTGGCGACGCTACTGGTGACGCTGGGCTTCGGCGCCATCGGCTTCTATGACGATTATCTCAAGGTCACCAAGCAGAGCCACAAGGGCTTCTCGGGCAAGGCGCGCCTTGGCATCGAGTTCATCATCGCCGGCATCGCCGTCTATTTCATGATGCGCACGGCGCTTGCCTCGGGTCCTGCCGGCTCGACCTTCGGTTCCTCGATCGCATTCCCCTTCTTCAAGGACTTCCTGATCAATATCGGCATCCTGTTCGTCGTCTTCGGCGGTTTCGTCATCGTCGGCGCCGGCAATGCGGTAAACCTCACCGACGGTCTCGACGGCCTTGCCATCGTGCCGGTCATGATTGCCGCTGCCGCCTTCGGCATCATCGCCTATCTTGCCGGTAATGCCGTGTTTGCAAACTATCTGCAGATCAATTTCGTGCTGGGTACCGGCGAGCTTGCCGTGGTGCTCGGCGCCGTCATCGGGGCGGGCCTCGGTTTCCTCTGGTTCAACGCGCCGCCGGCTGCAATCTTCATGGGCGATACCGGGTCGCTGGCACTCGGCGGCACGATCGGCACCGTTGCCGTTGCCACCAAGCATGAAATCGTCATGGCGATCGTCGGTGGTCTCTTCGTCATCGAGACGCTGTCGGTCATCATTCAGGTTGGCTTCTTCAAGATGACAGGCCGGCGCGTCTTCCTCATGGCGCCGATCCACCATCACTTCGAAAAGAAGGGCTGGACAGAAAGCCAGGTCGTGATCCGCTTCTGGATCGTTGCCGTCGGCCTTGCCATGCTCGGCCTTTCCACCCTGAAGCTGCGGTGAGGCGGTCATGATCCCGGTCACGACGCTCGCAGGAAAGAAGGTTGCCCTCTTCGGTCTCGGCGGCTCTGGTGTGGCCACCGCCAAAGCGCTTGTCGCCGGCGGTGCGGAGATCACGGCCTGGGACGACAATCCTGACAGCGTCGCCAAGGCTGCGTCCGAAGGCATCACTACCGCCGACCTGCATACAATCGACTGGAGCGCGCAGGCGCTCTTCGTGCTTTCGCCCGGTGTGCCGCTGACGCATCCGAAGCCTCACTGGACGGTGGATCTGGCGCGTGCGGCCGGCGTCGATATCGTCGGTGATGTCGAACTCTTTGTTCGCGAGCGCCGGGCCCATGCTCCCGATTGCCCCTTCATCGCGATCACCGGAACCAACGGCAAATCCACCACGACGGCGCTGATTGCCCATATCCTGAAATCGAGCGGCCGCGACACGCAGCTMGGCGGCAATATCGGCACCGCGGTGCTGACGCTCGATCCGCCGAAGAGCGAGCGCTATTTCGTCGTCGAATGCTCGTCCTACCAGATCGATCTTGCGCCGACGCTCAATCCGTCGGCCGGGATACTGCTCAACCTGACACCCGATCACCTCGATCGCCATGGCACGATGCAGCATTATGCCGACGTCAAGGAACGGCTGGTCGCCGGCAGCGATGTCGCTGTTGTCGGCGTCGATGACAGCTTTTCCGTGCTGATCGCCGACCGCATCGAGCGGGCAGGGGTGAAGGTGACCAGGATTTCCCGCCGCAACGTGCTGGCCGACGGCATCTATGCCGAAGGCACGAAGCTCATCCAGGCGACAAGCGGGGCGATGCTGCCCTTTGTCGATCTCGATGGTATCCAGACACTGCGCGGCAGTCACAATGCGCAGAATGCCGCTGCGGCGGTCGCAGCCTGCCTTGCTGTCGGCGTCTCCGCCGAGGAAATTCGTGCGGGTCTTGCATCCTTCCCCGGCTTGAAACACCGCATGCAGCCGGTCGGCCGGCGCGGCAATGTCGTCTTCGTCAACGATTCCAAGGCGACGAACGCGGATGCCGCAGCACCGGCGCTTTCGAGCTACGATCGCATATACTGGATTGCCGGCGGACTGCCGAAGGCGGGTGGCATCACGACGCTTGCACCCTATTTCCCGCGCATCGCCAGGGCCTATCTGATCGGCGAGGCGGCGGCGGAATTTGCCGCGACGCTCGGCGAGGCGGTGCCTTACGAAATTTCCGGTACGCTGGATCGGGCCGTGGCGCATGCTGCTGTCGATGCCGAAAAGGACGAGACCGGCCCTCTGGCCGTGATGTTGTCCCCGGCTTGCGCAAGCTTCGACCAATACAAGAATTTTGAAGTCAGGGGCGATGCCTTTGTCGGCCATGTGGCTGCCCTTGACGGCGTGACGATGCTGATCAATTCGGCAACAGGAGGCAAATGACATGGTGAGCCGCGCGGAACGTGGAGCATTGGCCGATTGGTTCTGGACCATCGACCGCTTTTTCCTGGCCTTGTTCCTGTTCCTGATGGGCATCGGCTTCATGCTCTCGTTTGCTGCCTCGCCGGCGGTCGCCGAGCGTATCGGCCTGGAGCCCTTCCACTTCGTAAAGCGCCACGCGGCCTTCATGATCCCGTCGATCGGCGTTATGCTCGGCCTTTCCTTCCTGACGCCGCGCCAGGTACGGCGCACCGCAATCATCCTGCTGATCGTGGCACTTGCCATGATGCTGCTGGCGTTGTTCTTCGGCATCGAGGTCAAGGGTTCCCGCCGCTGGGTCACGCTTGCGGGTGTTTCGATCCAGCCGTCGGAATTCATGAAGCCGGCCTTCGTCGTGGTCTGCGCCTGGCTCTTTGCCGAACATGCGCGCCAGCCGGAAATTCCAGGCAACCTCTTTGCCATCATCCTGTTCGGCATTGTCGCTGCCCTTCTCGTCGCACAGCCGGACCTTGGCCAGACCATCCTGACGACGGCCGTCTGGGGCGGCATGTTCTTCATGGCCGGCATGCCGTGGCTCTGGATTATCGTGCTCGGTGCCGGTGGTGCGGGTGGTCTGGTGAGCGCCTATTACGTCTTCCCGCACGTGGCGGGCCGAATAGACAAGTTCCTGACCGGCGAGGGCGACACGTTTCAGATCGATACCGCCCGCGAGGCGATCATCCGCGGTGACTGGTTCGGGCAAGGGCCGGGCGAAGGCATCGTCAAACGCATCATTCCAGACGCCCATACCGACTTCATCTTCTCGGTTGCAGCCGAGGAATTCGGCATCGTCTTCTGTATCGCGCTCGTCGCCATCTTCACCGTTCTGGTGCTGCGCGGGTTGTCGCATGCCTATCGCGAACGCAACGACTTCAACCGTTTTGCCGTCGCCGGCCTCGTGCTGCAGATGGGCATCCAGTCGATCATCAATATCGGCGTCAATCTCGAACTGCTGCCGGCCAAGGGCATGACGCTGCCGCTTATTTCCTACGGCGGTTCGTCGATGGTGGCGATCTGCGTGACGGCCGGCTTCATTCTGGCGCTGACGCGCCATCGCCCGGAAAAACGTGCGCAGGACCGGAGCCTCTTCCGCGTGCCGCACGGCATGCCGGCGGAGTAGGGGAACTATGAGCAAGGGCATCGTCCTTCTTGCCGCCGGCGGAACCGGCGGCCACGTCTTTCCGGCGGAGGCGCTCGCCTTCAAGCTGAGGGAACGYGGCTATTCCGTGCACCTGGTTACAGATAGCCGCGCCGAGCGTTATGCCGGCAAGTTTCCGGCCGACGAAATCCATGTCGTGCCGTCGGCGACGATCGCGTCCAAAAATCCGGTCGCGGTCGGCCGTTCGCTCTGGAAGCTCTGGACCGGAATGCGCGCCGCAAAGCGGCTGATCCAGCGACTGAAGCCAGTCATCGTCGTCGGCTTCGGCGGTTATCCGACCGTGCCGCCGCTGCTTGCCGCCACGCGCCTCGGCGTACCCTCGATGCTGCACGAACAGAATGCGGTGATGGGCCGCGCCAACAAGGCGCTGGCGCCGCGCGTCCGGGCGATTGCCGGTGGCTTCCTGCCCGAGAGCGGCGGACCTTTTTCCGACAAGACCATTGCGACCGGCAATCCCGTGCGACCGGCGATCCTTGCGGCGGCCGAGCAGCCTTACGTGCCCTCGCATCCCGGCGAGGACTTCAATCTCGTGGTCTTCGGCGGTAGCCAGGGCGCGCAATATTTTTCCAAGGCGATGCCGACGGCGATCAGCCTGCTGGACGATGGGCTGCGCGCACGGCTCAGGGTGACGCAGCAGGTTCGCTCCGAGGATATGGAGATGGTGCGCGACTGCGTGGTGCAGCTGCAGATGGGCGCCGATATCGCGCCGTTTTTCAATGACATGGCAGAGCGTCTTGCCAAGGCACATCTGGTGATCTGCCGCTCCGGCGCCTCGACGGTGTCGGAAATATCCGTCATCGGCCGCCCGGCGGTGCTGGTGCCTTATCCGCATGCGCTCGACCATGATCAGGCGGCCAATGCCGCGGCACTTGAGGCGACTGGCGGAGCCAAGGTGATTGCCCAGTCGGAGCTTTCGCCTGAGCGTATTGCCTCCATCCTGACGCATGTGATGAACGACCCCGAAAAGCTTGCCGGCATGGCAGCCGCAGCCAAGCTTGCGGGAAAACCTGATGCTGCGAACTTGCTTGCCGACATGGTTGAGGCTATTGCCGCCGGTCAGACAGTTGCAGAATTCAAGGGGGCACGCGCATGAAGCTGCCGAAGGCGATCGGCCTCGTCCATTTCATCGGCATTGGCGGTATCGGCATGAGCGGTATCGCAGAGGTGCTGCATAATCTCGGCCACAGGGTGCAGGGATCGGACCAGTCCGACAGCGCCAATGTCCAGCGCCTGCGCGACAAGGGCATCGAGGTCTTCGTCGGCCACAAGGCGGAAAACCTCGGCGATGCCGAGGTCGTCGTCGTTTCGACCGCGATCAAGAAGAGCAATCCGGAGCTCATCGCCGCGCGGGAAAAGCTGCTGCCGGTGGTGCGCCGCGCCGAAATGCTGGCCGAGCTGATGCGCTTMCGCAATGCGATCGCCATCGGCGGCACGCACGGCAAGACAACGACCACCTCGCTCGTCGCCACGCTGCTCGAAGCCGGCGGGCTGGACCCGACCGTCATCAATGGCGGCATCATCAATGCCTACGGCACGAATGCCCGCATGGGCGAGGGCGAGTGGATGGTGGTCGAGGCGGACGAATCCGACGGCACCTTCCTGAAGCTGCCGGCCGATGTGGCAGTCGTCACCAATATCGATCCTGAGCATCTGGATCACTACGGCAATTTCGATGCGGTTCGCGCCGCCTTCCGGCAGTTCGTCGAGAACGTGCCCTTCTACGGCTTTGGCGTCATGTGCCTCGACCATCCCGAGGTTCAATCGCTGGTCGCCCGCATCGAGGACCGCAAGGTCATTACATACGGCGAAAACCCGCAGGCCGATGTGCGCTTCATGAATGTGCGCATTGACGGCACGCGTTCGATCTTCGACGTCGAAATTCGCCGCCGCCGCACGGGTGAGGTTATCAGGCTCGACGATCTCGTCCTGCCGATGCCCGGCCGTCACAATATTTCGAACGCCACGGCGGCCGTTGCCGTCGCTAACCGGCTCGGTATGTCCCGCGAGGATATCGCCAAGGGGCTCGCCTCCTTCGGCGGCGTCAAGCGCCGCTTCACGCTGACCGGCGAATGGAACGGCGTGCAGATCTTCGACGATTACGGTCACCACCCGGTCGAGATCAAGGCGGTGTTGCGTGCTGCCCGCGAGTCCTGCAAGGGCCGTATCATCGCGGTGCATCAGCCGCACCGCTACACGCGTCTGTCGAGCCTGTTCGAGGAATTCGCAGCCTGCTTCAACGATGCCGACAGCATCTTCATCGCACCTGTTTATGCCGCGGGCGAGGATGCCATCGAGGGAGCGGATTCGGAATCGCTCATTTCGCGCATCAAATCCGGCGGTCATCGCGATGCGCGTTTCCTGCCATCAGCGGAAGTTCTACCGCAGATGGTAGCAGAGATTGCAAAACCCGGGGACTTTGTGGTTCTGTTGGGTGCTGGTAGCATTACATATTGGGCAGCAGCGCTGCCGAAGCAGTTGCAAGACCTTTCAGGAAAGTCGGCATGAAACAGGTTAATGGGGAAAAGCTTCTTGCCTCTCTCGGAGAAGGCGTAAAGGACATTCGCGGCCGACTGACGCCGGATGCCCCCATGGATCGCGTCACCTGGTTTCGCGCCGGCGGTCTTGCCGAGTTGATGTTCCAGCCGCATGACGAAGACGACCTCATCGCCTTCCTGAAGATCCTGCCGGACGAGGTGCCGCTGACCGTCGTTGGCGTCGGCTCGAACATCCTGGTGCGCGACGGTGGCATTCCAGGCGTCGTGCTGCGTCTGTCGGCCAAGGGGTTCGGCTTTGTCGAACTCGCCGGTGAAAACCGCATCCTCGCCGGGGCCATCTGCCCGGACAAGCATGTGGCCGCCATGGCGATGGATAACGGTATCGGCGGTTTCGCCTTCTACTACGGCATTCCGGGCGGTGTCGGCGGCGCGGCCCGCATGAATGCCGGCGCCAATGGCGCCGAGACCAAGGACCGTGTCGTTGAGGTGCGAGCGATCGACCKCAAGGGCAACAAGCATGTGCTGTCGAATGCCGAGATGGGCTATTCCTATCGCCACTCCGATGCCGCCGACGATCTGATCTTCACCTCGGTGCTTTTCGAGGGCTATGCCGACGACCGCGCCAAGATCCGCGCGGAGATGGATGCCGTGCGCAATCACCGCGAGACGGTACAGCCGATTCGCGAAAAGACCGGCGGCTCGACTTTCAAGAATCCCGAGGGTCATTCGGCCTGGAAGCTGATCGATGAAGCGGATTGCCGCGGTCTCGTCATCGGCAGCGCGCAGATGTCGTCGCTTCACTGTAATTTCATGATCAACATGGGGCAGGCGACGGGCTACGATCTCGAATATCTCGGCGAGGAAGTGCGCCGAAAGGTTTTCGAAATGGCAGGCATCAAGCTCGAATGGGAAATCAAGCGTCTCGGCCTTTTCATGCCCGACCGTGAGGTTCGCCCCTTTCAGGGTGTGACCACCGAGTAAATGCTAAGGCATTTCCGTTTTCTCCGAATTCCGGAAATGCCTTATCTCTGCTTTACGCAGTTCCGGACGCAGAACCGCTTCACAGTTTTGCTGGAATTGCTCTATTTACCGCAAGCCTCAGGCCTTCGCGCGGCGTGACAACGGGCGACCAGCCCAGTACGTCGCGGGCGTGGGATATATCGACCCGCAGCGAGCCGCAAAGGCGCTGATAGACGGCTTCCTTTCTGGTGATCCTCGCTGCCATATGCATGAGGGACGGCGGGAAGGGCAGAAGCATCGGTTTGACGCCGACGCCTGCGGCGATGCCCTCGATCAGCGCGGGCGTTGAAAGATCCTCACCATCTCCTGCAAGGAAGGTTTCGCCTGCGGCGGCGGGATGCTGCATGCAGGTAATGATCAGGTCGATGAGGTTTTGCACCGCGACCAGCGTGCGGCGGTTTTTCAGCGAGGCGAAAGGCAGCGGCAGGTTCCTGCGCACGAGCCCGACAAGCAGCGCGAAGTTGCCGCGCGCACCGGGACCGTAGACCAGGGGCGGGCGGATGATGACAACATCCATGCCGGTGCGGGCTGCGATCTCCCGAAGGCCGATTTCACTTTCCATCTTGGAGATGCCGTAGGGATCGATCGGCTTCGGCGCGTCGTCGTGCCGAAATGGCCGGTCGTTCTCTTCGCCGTTGACCTTGATGGTGCTGACGAAGACGAACCTCTTGACGCCCACGCGGGCTGCCTGTTCGGCAAGATTGAGCGTCGAGGCGGTGTTGGCCCRACGGAAATCCGCCAGCGGATCGGTCGAGCGATCGTTCATGATGTGAACGCGGGCGGCGAGATGAACGATGACATCGACGCCTTCGAGTGCTGACCTCCAGTCGGTCGTCTCGGTGATATCAACAGGGAAATGCCTGATATCCGGCGGGAAGGCTGATGTCGCGGATCGTGTCGTAACCGTTACTTCGCAAATCCGCTCCCTGTGCAGCCGCTCGACGAGAGGAGCGCCGACGAAGCCGGCTGCGCCGGTGACGAGGCATCGCATGATCTTCTCCCTTTTGCGCCGGTGACGGTCTTCGCTAACCGGAACTGCCGATCGCAGCAATAAAAAAAGCCGCGACGGCAAGCATCGCGGCTCCTTGTTTGGGAAGTGTGTGCTTCAGACTTCTTCGCGGCCGGACAGCCGGATGCAGATCAGAGAGATCACAGCCGAGGCGGTGAGGTAGTAGCCGACATAGTTGAGGCTGTAGTTGGTCGCGAGCCAGGTGGCGATATAGGGGGCGAGCGAAGCCCCGAAGATGCCGCCGAGGTTGAAGGTCATCGAGGCACCGGTGTAGCGCACCATGGTMGGGAAGGGGGCTGCCAGGGCAGCACCGATCGGACCATAGGTGAAGCCCATCAGGCCAAGGCCGATGATGGAGCACAGGAAGGCGCCGGTCAGGCCTGACGTCAGCAGGCTTGCATAAAAGAAGCCGAAGATGGCGATGGCGATCGTCGTCAGGGTCAGGATGAGGCGACGCGAGTAACGGTCGGAGAGCCAGCCGGAGAGCGGGATCGTCAAGCCGAAGAAGACCACGCCGACAAGCTGGACCACCAAGAACTGCTCGCGTGAGTATCCGAGTTTCGTGGTGCCCCATGACAGCGTGAAAACCGTCATCAGGTAGAAGAGCACGAAGGTGGCGACCGCGATGAAGGTGCCGAGGATCAGGCTGCGCAGATGGCCGCGGAAGACGGTCGCGACCGGAACGGCGACACGCTCGTGCTTTTCGACGGCCTTCTGGAATTCCGGMGTTTCGGCGATCTTCAGGCGGACGTAGAGGCCGACGGCGACCAGCGCGAGGCTGGCGATGAAGGGAATGCGCCAGCCATAGGCGAGGAAATCCTCGTTGCTCATGGTTTCAGCCAGGATCAGGAAGAAACCGGAGGAAAGGATGAAGCCGATCGGCGCGCCGAGCTGCGGGAACATGGCGTACCAGCTGCGCTTGCCGGGAGGAGCATTTTCCGTCGCGAGCAGCACGGCACCGCCCCATTCGCCACCGAGGCCGAGGCCCTGGCCGAAGCGGCACAGCGCCAGCAGCAGCGGAGCGGCGATGCCGATCGCATCGTAGCCAGGCAGGATGCCGATGACGACGGTCGACAGGCCCATGGTCATGAGGGCGGCCACCAGCGTCGCCTTGCGGCCGACCTTGTCGCCGAAATGGCCGAAGACCACGGCACCGAAGGGGCGGGCGAAGAAGGCGATCGAGAAGGTCACGAGCGACTGCAGGAGCGCGGAGGTCGGATCGCTCGAGGGGAAGAAGAGGTGCGGGAAAACGATGACGGCTGCCGTCGCGTAGACGTAGAAGTCGAAGAATTCAATGGTCGTGCCGATGAGGCTGGCGATCAGGACGCGTGCGGGGGAATTGACTTGCGTGCTGCTCGAAGGGCTCGGCGATACGGAGATCGCTTCTGTCATGTTCATTCCAATCAGTATTTTTATCGATTTGCTTGGGAGGCTGCCGCTCTTAACGCAATTTTAAGGTCGAGAAAATGCCGGACACGCAAGAATATGACGCAAGCGACAGCCGCTGAAGTGACAGGGCATCTCTCGATGCGGGTATCCGTCTTCCCAGGCTCGCCGCTTTTCTCAACCTTGCATCAGGCTTGCCGCGGGCTAACCCCGATTCTTGACCGGAATCGAATTGTATTTGATTTATAAAAACTCCCTGGTTGAGGGAATAAAGGGGCATATATGCAAAAAAGTCTTGCCGCCGAGTTTTTCGGCACGTTCTGGTTGGTCTTCGGCGGATGCGGCAGCGCCGTGTTCGCGGCCGCCTATCCCGAACTTGGAATCGGGTTTGCCGGCGTGGCGCTGGCGTTTGGTTTGACTGTCGTCACCATGGCCTATGCTGTGGGCGGTATCTCCGGCGGCCATTTCAATCCCGCCGTCTCTCTCGGCCTTGTTGCTGCCGGACGTTTTCCCGCGGCGCGGCTCATTCCCTATATCGTCGCACAGGTGATCGGTGCCATTGTCGCCGCTGCAGCGCTCTATCTCATCGCCAGCGGCAAGACGGGTTTCGAACTCGGCGGGTTTGCCGCCAATGGATATGGCGAACATTCTCCGGGCGGTTATTCGCTGCTTTCAGCGCTGCTGATCGAAGTTCTGCTGACCATGTTCTTCCTGATCATCATCCTGGGATCGACCAGCAGCAGGGTGCCCGCCGGCTTTGCGCCGCTTGCGATAGGCCTGGGGCTGACGCTGATTCATCTCGTCGCGATTCCTGTGACGAACACCTCCGTCAACCCGGCGCGTTCCACCGGGCAGGCGCTTTTCGTCGGCGGCTGGGCGCTGCAGCAGCTCTGGCTGTTCTGGATCGCGCCACTTGTCGGAGGCGCGATCGGCGGCCTCGTCTGGAAAATCTTCGGCGATAAGGACTGACTGCAAAATATCTGGACATACCATTGAACCCGCGTGGTTTTTCCGCGCGGGTTTTTCGTTTCCCATCGTCCTCGCGGCCTGTTCGCTGCGATATTTGCGCGGTCGCGAGGGGCAGAAAATGAAGTGCGCTGAAAGGCGGAGTTAACGAAAGTAAACGATTCGTTAACCATAATGATGCTCTAATGCACCCAAGTCAGACAAAGGCCACGAACCGCGCAGACCAGCTCCGCGCAAGCCTCGGTTCTACAGAGTGAAAGTTATTTTTGGGGGTGTTGATGAGTCGCGAGCACGTAGCTGTCCTGATGGGCGGATTTTMCTCGGAGAGGCCTGTCAGCCTTTCCTCGGGAAAGGCGTGTGCCGACGCCCTCGAAGGTGAAGGCTTCAAAGTGACGCGCATCGATGTCGAGCGCGATATTTCCGAAAAGCTCGCTGCTCTGAAGCCCGATGTTGCCTTCAATGCCTTGCACGGGCCTTTCGGCGAAGACGGGACCATCCAGGGCATCCTCGAGTATCTGCAGATCCCCTATACGCATTCGGGCGTGCTCGCCTCGGCGCTTGCCATGGACAAGGGCCGGGCGAAGCGTGTGGCCGGCACCGCCGGCGTTCCGGTTGCCGAATCGCAGGTACTGAATCGCTTCTCATTCCCGTCGGAACATCCGATGAAGGCGCCTTATGTGGTGAAGCCGGTGCGCGAGGGTTCCAGCTTCGGCGTCGTCATCGTGGGCGAGGATCAGGCGCATCCGCCACAGGTCATCGGCTCGGCAGAGTGGCGCTATGGCGAAGAAGTCATCGTCGAGCGCTACATCCACGGCCGCGAGCTGACTTGCGGTGTGATGGGCGATCAACCCATGGATGTCATCGAGGTGGTACCACAGGGCCACAATTTCTATGATTACGACTCCAAGTATGCGTCGGGTGGATCAAAACATGTCTTGCCGGCTAAAATTTCACCGAAAATTTACCAAAAAATACAAACATTGGCGTTAAGGGCGCATCAAGCAATCGGTTGCCGCGGCGTCAGTCGGTCCGACTTTCGTTACGACGATCGTTTCTCCGAAGACGGCGAGCTTATCTGGCTGGAGGTCAATACCCAGCCGGGCATGACTCCAACCTCCCTTGTGCCCGAAATGGCCGGCCATGCCGGATATTCCTTTGGTGCATTTCTCCGGTGGATGGTGGAGGACGCGTCTTGTTTGCGTTGACGGTCAAAAGGATAGGGCGCCCCAGCCGTTATGCCGAGCTTCCCGTTATGGAAGCCGACGAGCGCCGCGTGCTGCCGCGTCCGCTGCGCCGCGTCGTGCGCTTCCTCGTCAGCCTCGGTAGCGGCCGCATCCATATCCCTGTTCATACGGGGACGGTTTCGGCGCTCGGCTTCCTGGCGGCAACCGGTCTCTACGGCATGTCGCTCGGCGGTCATACGGAGGCCGTCGCGCAGGCAACGACCAGCGCTGTCGGCTTTGCCATCGAGGACGTGAAGGTTTCCGGCAACAATCAGACCTCCGAAATCGAGATCCTGCAGCTTCTCGGCCTTGATGGCGCGACGTCGCTGGTGGCCCTCGACGTCGATGCTGCGCGCCAGAAGATCGCGCGCCTCCCCTGGGTCGAAGATGTCGAAGTCCGCAAGGTCTATCCGAAGACGATCGAGGTGAAGCTCTCGGAGCGTAGCGCTTACGCCATCTGGCAGCATGGCCAGGAACTTTCGCTGATCGAGAAGAACGGCAGCGTGATTGCACCGCTTCGCGACAACAAGTTTTCGACCCTGCCGCTCGTCGTTGGCCGCGATGCCGAAACGGCTGCAGCGTCCATCCAGGATGCGTTCGCCAAGTGGCCTGACGTCAAGGGCCGTGTGAAGGCCTTTGTCTGGGTTTCCGGCCGTCGCTGGGACCTGCACATGGATAATGGCGTCGTCGTCAAGCTGCCGGAAGATGATATCGACCAGGCACTCGCGACGCTTTCGAAATTTGATACGGAACAGCAGCTTCTGGAGCGCGATATCGCTGCAGTCGATCTCAGGCTGCCGGATCGCACGACGATCCAGCTGACGCCTGAGGCGGCAGCCCGCCGACAGGCAGCAGTTACGACGCGCACCAAGGACTTGAAGAAGGCGGGGCAGAATATATGAGCTTGTTCGGTTCGTCCCATTTTGGATTGCCGCGCCTGAAGCCGCTTTCGTCGAAGCGGTCGCATATCGTTTCGGTGCTCGACATCGGCTCGACCAAGGTCGTCTGCATGATCGGCCGGCTGACGCCGCGCGAGGAAAGCCAGATCCTGCCTGGCCGTACGCACAATATCGAGATCATCGGCATCGGCCATCAGCGCTCGCGCGGCATCAAGACCGGCGTGATCGCCGATCTCGATGCGTTGGAAAGCGTCATCCGTCTCGCTGTCGATGCGGCCGAACGCATGGCGGGGCTCACAGTCGAAAGCCTGATCGTCAACCTGACGGCCGGCCGTCTCGGCAGCGACATCTACACGGCGACCATCGATCTCGGCGGCCAGGAAGTCGAGTTAAACGACCTGAAGAAAGTGCTGTCCGCCGCCTGCCAGCAGTCGCTGCGCCAGGACCGGGCCGTCCTGCATTCGCTGGCGACCGGCTTTTCGCTCGACGGCGAACGCGGGATCCGCGATCCGCTGGCAATGTATGGCGATGCGCTCGGCGTCGACATGCATGTGGTGACGGCGGAACGCTCGGCACTCAAAAATCTCGAACTTAGCGTCAATCGCGCGCATCTTTCGGTGGAAGGAATCGTTGCAACACCTTATGCATCTGGTCTTGCCGCACTCGTCGACGATGAAGTCGAACTTGGCTGTGCGGCCATCGACATGGGCGGCGGCACGACGACGATTTCGGTCTTTGCCGAAGGCAAGCTTGTCCATACCGATGCTGTCGGCCTCGGCGGTCATCATGTGACGACCGACCTTGCGCGCGGCCTTTCCACTCGGATCGAGGATGCAGAACGTTTGAAGGTGGTCCACGCTTCGGCGCTGAGCAATTCTTCCGACGAGCGCGAACTGATCTCCATTCCGCCGATCGGCGAGGATGACCGTGATCAGCCTAGCCAGGTGCCGCGGGCTCTGGTTTCGCGCATCGTTTCGGCGCGCATCGAGGAGACGATGGAACTCATCCGCGACCGGATCCAGCGTTCGGGCTTCAGCCCGATCGTCGGAAAGCGTGTCGTTCTGACGGGGGGCGCCAGCCAGCTGACGGGTCTTGCCGAAGTGGCACGGCGCATTCTGGCCCGCAACGTCCGGATCGGTCGTCCGATGGGCGTCTCGGGTCTTCCGACGGCGGCCAAGGGCCCGGCCTTTTCGACGGCTGTCGGGTTGATGATCTATCCGCAAGTCGCGGACATGGAGACACATGCGTCACAGAGCAGCCTGCTCATGTCGCTTGGGGGTAATAACAGCCGCATCGCCCGCATGGGCCAGTGGCTGAAGGAAAGCTTTTGAAATTGAGTGAATTGGCCGGCGTGGCGATGCGGCCAGAGAGAGAAGGAACTGGTACCATGACTATCAAGCTGCAAAAGCCTGACATCACCGAGCTGAAGCCGCGCATCACCGTGTTCGGCGTCGGCGGCGGCGGCGGCAATGCCGTCAATAACATGATTTCCGCAGGCCTCCAGGGCGTCGACTTCGTCGTTGCCAACACGGATGCCCAGGCACTGACCATGACGAAGGCCGAACGGATCATCCAGCTCGGCGCCAGCGTTACCGAAGGCCTTGGCGCCGGTTCGCAGCCGGAAGTCGGCCGTGCGGCCGCCGAAGAATGCATCGACGAGATCGTCGATCACCTGAACGGTACGCATATGTGCTTCGTCACCGCCGGCATGGGCGGCGGCACGGGTACGGGCGCTGCTCCCGTCGTCGCACAGGCCGCCCGCAACAAGGGCATCCTGACGGTCGGCGTGGTCACCAAGCCGTTCCACTTCGAAGGCGGACGCCGCATGCGTCTGGCCGAATCCGGCATCCAGGAACTGCAKAAGTCCGTCGATACGCTGATCGTCATTCCGAACCAGAACCTCTTCCGGATCGCCAACGACAAGACGACCTTCGCCGACGCCTTCGCCATGGCCGACCAGGTTCTCTACTCGGGCGTTGCCTGCATCACCGACCTGATGGTGAAGGAAGGCCTCATCAACCTCGACTTCGCCGACGTCCGCTCGGTCATGCGCGAAATGGGCCGTGCAATGATGGGCACGGGCGAGGCTTCCGGTTCGGGCCGCGCCATGCAGGCCGCCGAAGCGGCGATCGCCAACCCGCTGCTCGACGAAACCTCGATGAAGGGCGCACAGGGCCTGCTGATCTCCATCACCGGCGGTCGCGACCTCACCCTCTTCGAAGTCGACGAAGCTGCGACCCGCATCCGCGAGGAAGTCGATCCGGACGCCAACATCATCCTCGGCGCAACCTTCGACGAATCGCTTGAAGGCATCATCCGCGTCTCGGTCGTCGCTACTGGCATCGACCGTGCGATGCGCGAAGGAACCGACCGCACGTTCCAGCCGGCAACAAAGCCGATTATCCGTCCCTCCGCGGCCGTTGCTCCGGCACCGGCCGCAGTTCAGCCTGCTCCGATCATGCAGGCACCGAAGGCCGACCAGATTGCACAGACCATTCGCGAAGCTGAAATCGCAATGGAACGCGAACTGGAAATGCCGGCCCCGCGTGCCGCTGCTCCGATCCAGCAGCAGCCGGTGATGCAGGAAACCTTCCGTCCGCAGAGCAAGATCTTCGCTTCTGCACCGGAAGCAGCCCCGGTCATGCGCCAGGCTCCGGTACAGCAGGCTCCGGTCATGCATCAGCCGGCTCCGACGCCGGTCATGCAGCAACGTCACGAGCCGGTGATCCGTCAGGCTCCTGAACAGGTTCGCATGCCGAAGGTCGAAGACTTCCCGCCGGTCGTCCAGGCCGAGATCGACCATCGCTCGCAGCCTGCTGCTTCGCACGTCCAGGAAGAGCGTGGCCCGATGGGTCTGCTTAAGCGAATCACCAATTCGCTTGGCCGCCGCGAAGAGGAAGTCGCGCCGGAAATGACGTCTGCGCCGGCTGCCTCATCGCAGCAGCGCCGCCCGTTGTCGCCGGAAGCAAGCCTCTACGCACCGCGTCGCGGCAACCTCGACGACCAGGGGCGTGCGGTTCCGCAGGCCCGCATGATGCAGGAAGACGACCAGCTGGAAATCCCGGCCTTCCTGCGCCGTCAGTCGAACTGAGAAAAGCACTTCTCCACAGAAAACGCCCGGGACCGAAATCCCGGGCGTTTGCATTTCTATATGCCTGAATTCTAAATGTTTTTAGTCTGTGTGATTTCGTAACAAAGCGAAAGAAACAGTGATTTGGATTGCAGCGCGCGTCCACGTAAGTATGAAGCAAGCGAACTGCCCCAAGACTCCGCCTCGAGTGGTGCCGGGCAGCATAGAAGATAAGCGGACCGGTTGGCATCAACGGGTACGGAATAATAAAGGCAGAATTTTATGGGCATTGGCTTGCTGGGCTTTCAGACGACGGTATCGCGTCCGGTGACACTTTCGGGCATCGGCGTTCATTCGGGTGCTGACGTTTCGATCACCTTCAATCCGGCCGAAGCCGGCACCGGCGTTATTTTCCAGCGCATCCATGACAATGGCGACGTTACCGAACTGAAGGCTGTTTCCTCGCAGGTTGGCAATACCGATCTCTGCACCGTGCTCGGCTTCTCGGCTGCACATTCCGTCGCGACGGTCGAACATGTGATGGCCGCCGTTTATGCTCTCGGCCTCGACAATGTCGTGATCGAAGTCAGCGGCACCGAAATGCCGATCATGGATGGCAGCTCGGTTCCCTTCGTCGAAGCCATCGAGCAGGTCGGCCTCGTTTCCCTCGGCGTCAAGCGCCGTTACATCCGCATCACCAAGCCAGTTCGTATCGAGCATGGCGGTTCCTGGAGCGAGTTCCGCCCCTATGACGGCACGCGCTTCGAAGTCGAGATCGATTTCGAATGCCCGCTGATCGGCCGTCAGAAGTGGGAAGGCGATCTCACCGCAACCGTCTTCAAGACTGAGCTGTCGCGCGCGCGCACCTTCGGCTTCATGCGCGATGTCGAGCGTCTCTGGGCTTCGGGCCATGCTCTCGGCTCCTCGCTCGAAAACTCCGTTGTCATCTCCGATGACAACACCGTCATCAATGTCGAAGGCCTGCGCTACGCCAAGGACGAGTTCGTGCGTCACAAGACGCTCGATGCCGTTGGCGATCTGGCGCTTGCCGGCGCACAGTTCATCGGCTGCTACCGTTCCTATCGCGGCGGGCACAAGATGAACGCCAACGCCCTCAAGGCACTGCTCAGCGATCCCTCGGCCTATGAAGTGGTCGAGACCTCGACGCCGCGCCAGCGCGTTGCCGTTCGTGAATTCATTGCAGTCAGCGCTCCGGAATTCGCCCCCTGGTCGGCATGACCTCCAGATACCAATTAAGGCCAGGGCCGCCTCCTAACGGGGGCGGTTTTTTTATGGGGAAGGGGCAGATGGCGCGCGGATAGATGTTTTGCGGCATATATTTAGCCACTGCCAGCTCGAATGCCGGTGAAAAGCCCGACATTCTCGGCGGCGCTGCCACAAAAATGCGTTAATGCGTGATCATTGCGTTGCTCTCGATGTACATTTGTGGCTAGAAACGCCAGCTAGGCGTGGCTGCTGTGGAGTGGACGGCGGCGGTGGGATTCTTTCGAATGGCTTATGCAAGGTCTGACATGATGATGAAGACAGTGCGCGCTTTGCTCGCATCCGTGATGGTGCTGAGCGCAGGCGCCTTGATTTCCGGCTGCCAGTCGGACCCTGACATCGACATCACCAAGCTCGGCCTCGAAACCGATCCGCCGGATGTGCTATACACGCAAGGCCTTGCCAACATGAAGGCCGGCAACATGGCCGAGGCGGCACGCAAGTTCGATGCGATCGACCAGCAGAATCCCTTCTCGGAATGGGCGCGCAAGGCGCTCGTCATGAGCACCTTCGTCAAGTACCGCCAGGGTCGCTTCGACGACGCGCTCGCATCGGGCAACCGCTATATGGCGCAGTATCCGAAGTCCAAGGATGCGCCCTATGTGCAGTATCTCGTGGGTCTCACCTATTCCAAGCAGATCGTCGACGTGACGCAGGACCAGCGCGCCGCGCAGAAGACCATCGAGGCGATGCAGGCCGTCGTCGACAATTATCCCGACTCCGAATATGTCGATGACGCGCAGGCCAAGATGCGCTTTGCGCGCGACCAGCTCGCCGGCAAGGAAATGYAGGTCGGCCGCTATTATATGGAGCGCAAGGAATATCTCGCGGCGATCTCGCGTTTTCGCATCGTCGTCGAGAAATATCCGAATACGAATCAGGTCGAGGAGGCGCTCGCCCGTCTCGTCGAAGCCTATTATGCGATGGGTGTCGTCGAGGAGGCGCAGACTGCCGCTGCCGTTCTCGGTCACAATTATCCCGACAGCCAGTGGTATGCTGATTCTTACAAGCTGCTGCAGTCGGGTGGCGCGGAACCGCGTGAAAACAAGGGTTCGTGGATCGCTGCAGCGGGCAAGAAACTCCTTCTCGGTTCCTGAGGCCAATGCTGATCCAGCTTTCGATCCGCGATATCGTTTTGATCGAGCGGCTGGATCTTGCCTTCGAGACCGGCCTCTCCGTGCTGACGGGTGAGACGGGTGCCGGCAAATCCATATTGCTCGACAGTCTTTCGCTGGCCCTTGGCGGGCGCGGCGATGGCGGTCTCGTTCGCCATGGCGAGGACAAGGGCCAGGTAACGGCCGTCTTCGATGTCGGCATGGATCATGGTGCCCGCAAGCTTTTGCGCGAAAACGGAATCGATGACGAAGGCGACCTGATCTTTCGCCGCCAGCAATCCTCCGATGGCCGCACCAAGGCCTATGTGAACGACCAGCCGGTCGGCGTGCAGCTGATGCGGCAGGCCGGCCAGATGCTGGTCGAGATCCACGGCCAGCATGATGACCGCGCGCTGGTCGATACAAATGCCCACAGAACGCTGCTCGACGCCTTTGCGGGTATCAGCGAGGATGCGCAGGGTGTCGGCGGCCTTTACCGCCAGTGGCTCGACAGCGAGCGCACGCTGAAGAAACATCGCGAGAAGGTCGAGGCTGCGGCCCGCGAGGCGGATTATCTGCGCTCCTCCGTCGAGGAGCTCGAAAAGCTCTCGCCGCGTGACGGCGAAGAGGATGAGCTCGCCGATCGCCGCCAGAAGATGATGAAGGCGGAGCGCATTGCCGGTGACATTGCCGAGGCTTCCGAGTTCCTCAACGGCAATGCCTCTCCCGTGCCGCATATAGCCTCGCTGGTGCGCCGTCTGGAGCGCAAGAGCCATGAGGCGCCCGGACTGCTCGAAGACACTGTGGCGCTGCTGGATGCGGCGCTGGACCAGCTGTCGAATGCGCAGATGGAAGTCGAGGCGGCATTGCGCAAGACCGAATATGACCCGAAGGAGCTGGAGCGCGTCGAGGAGCGGCTGTTTGCGCTGCGCGCCGCCTCCCGCAAATATTCCGTTCCCGTCACCGAGCTTCCGGCACTTGCCGTGCGCATGATCAGCGATCTTGCCGATCTCGATGCCGGCKAGGAGCGGCTTGCCAAACTCCAGGCCGAGGTGGGCGTCGCCAAGACGAATTTCGATGCGGCCGCCCGATCGCTTTCCGAGAAGCGTCACCATGCCGGCGATGCGCTGGCGCAGGCCGTCATGGCCGAACTGCCGGCGCTGAAGCTCGAGCGCGCCCGCTTCATGGTGGAGATCACCACCGATGCGGAGGAGGCGACGGCCGAAGGCATCGATATCGTCGAATTCCACGTCCAGACCAATCCGGGCACGCGGCCGGGCTCGATCATGAAGGTTGCCTCGGGCGGCGAACTTTCGCGCTTCCTGCTGGCGCTCAAGGTGGCGCTCGCCGATCGGGGCTCCGCGCCGACGCTCGTCTTCGATGAAATCGACACCGGTGTCGGCGGGGCGGTGGCTGACGCGATCGGCCAGCGGCTGAAACGGCTTTCCGAGCGCGTGCAGGTTCTGTCCGTCACCCATGCACCGCAAGTGGCGGCTCGTGCTGCCACGCATCTGCTCATCTCCAAAGGACCGTCCGGCGAGGGCTCCGACAAGATCGCCACGCGCGTTGCCACCATGGCCCAGAAGGACCGCACCGAAGAAATCGCCCGCATGCTCGCCGGCGCTTCAGTGACGGAAGAGGCGAGGGCGGCGGCTGTGCGGTTGCTGGCCGGAAACGGCTAGGCATGGACCGCCGGTGACAAATCTCGGCGGCGAGGGTATGGGACGTCATCCACTGGCGAGGTCCAGCCATTCATGCGGCTTTTCCATTTCAGCGATGATCCCACTATTGCGGTCTTTGAGCCGCGCCCCGTGCGCGTTCCCTCGGAGCGTCTGGCGGGAATGGAATGGCTGAATGGCCCGCTCGTCTGGGCGATCGATGATATCAACGACTTCATGTATCTCTTTCCCCGCGATTGCCCGCGTATCCTGATCTGGTCGAAGCCGGAGACAACTGCGGACGACCTGACATTGCTCGGTAGCTGGCGGGGTGCCGCCTATATCGAGCGCGGCTGGCTGGAGAGGCTGCAGAGTGAAACCATCCAGCGCTACGAGATGCCGACAGATGATTTCGAGGACCTGCAGGATGCGGGAATGTGGGTGTCTCGCAGGACCGTCACGCCACTTGCACTCACTGCCGTGTCCCATCTCGACCGGGAGTTTACTCTGCGCGGCATCGAACTTCGCGTCGTCGACAGCCTGACGCCGCTGAAGGCCCTGAGAGACAGCACGCTGCATCTCAGTGCCATAAGGCTGCGCAATGCGCGGCCATGATTTCAAAACGTTGGTGCTATTTCAATCGCGGAATTTTGCTCTAAAACCATTGCAGATTCTCTGGAGTGAAGCTGCATGTCGACCGAATCCGTCGCTGTTGAGGACCTGACCCTTGAAGACGCTGCCATCGAACTGGAACGGCTGGCCAAGGAGGTCGCGCGTAACGACGCGCTCTATCATGGCAAGGACCAGCCGGAGATTTCCGATGCGGATTATGACGCGCTGAAGCGCCGCAACGATGCGATCGAGGCGCGCTTCCCCGAACTCATCCGCGAAGACAGCCCGTCGCGCCGGGTCGGTGCAGCCCCTTCCGCCACCTTCGCGCCGGTCGTCCATTCCCGGCCGATGCTGTCGCTCGACAACACTTTCTCGCAGGAAGATGTGCGCGACTTCGTTGCGAGCGTCTATCGCTTCCTTGGCCGCCTGCCTGACAATTCCATCGCCTTCACCGCCGAGCCGAAGATTGACGGGCTTTCCATGTCGATCCGCTATGAGAACGGCAAGCTGGTGACGGGCGCGACCCGCGGCGACGGCACGACGGGCGAGAACGTTACCGCCAATATCCGCACCATCAAGGAAATCCCGAACGAGCTGCCGAAGGGGGCTCCATCCGTCGTGGAAGTGCGCGGCGAGGTCTACATGGCCAAGAGCGACTTCATGGCGCTGAACGCCCAGATGGAGGCCGAGGGCAAGCAGACTTACGTCAATCCGCGCAATACGGCCGCGGGGTCGCTGCGCCAGCTCGATGCGAAGGTAACGGCGAGCCGCAAACTGAGATTCTTCGCCTATGCCTGGGGCGAGATGTCGGACATGCCTGCCGATACGCAGATGGGCATGGTCGAGGCCTTCAAAAGCTGGGGTTTCCCGGTCAATCCGCTGATGAAGCGACTGAACTCGGTTGACGATATCCTTGCCCATTACAGCGAGATTGGCCTCGAACGGCCGGATCTCGATTACGATATCGACGGTGTCGTCTATAAGGTCGACAGCCTCGAACTGCAGCAGCGCCTCGGCTTCCGCTCGCGTAGCCCGCGCTGGGCGACCGCGCACAAATTCCCTGCCGAACAGGCCTTCACTGTTGTCGATGCGATTGACATCCAGGTTGGCCGTACGGGCGCGCTGACGCCGGTCGCGCGGTTGACGCCGATCACCGTCGGCGGTGTGGTCGTGACCAATGCGACGCTGCATAACGAGGATTACATCAAGGGTATCGGCAATAGCGGCGAGCGCATCCGCGAGGAGGAGCACGATATCCGCATCGGCGACACCATCATCGTGCAGCGCGCCGGCGACGTGATCCCGCAGGTGCTCGACGTCGTCATGGAAAAGCGGCCGGCCGATGCGCAGCCGTATCAGTTTCCGAAGGTGTGCCCGGTCTGCGGTTCGCATGCGGTGCGTGAACGGCACGAGAAGACCGGCAAGCTCGATTCCGTTACCCGCTGCACTGGTGGCTTCATCTGCCGGGCGCAGGCGACGGAGGAGTTGAAGCATTTCGTCTCGCGCAATGCCTTCGATATTGAAGGGCTCGGCTCCAAGCAGGTGGATTTCTTCTTCGAGAATGAGGATCCGGCGCTGCAGATCCGCACCGCACCCGATATCTTCACGCTGGAGAAGCGCCAGCAGCAGTCGATCACCAAGCTGGAGAACATCGACGGTTTCGGCAAGGTCAGCGTCGGCAAGCTCTATGCGGCGATCAACGAGCGGCGCAGCATTGCCCTTCACCGTTTCATCTACGCGCTCGGCATCCGCCATGTAGGCGAGACGACCGCAAAGCTGCTGGCGCGCTCCTACAACAGCTACGAGGCCTTTGCCGCGGCGATGAAGGAAGCAGCTGTTCTTTCCGGCGATGCCTGGAACGAGCTCAACGCCATCGAGGGCATCGGCGAGGTCGTGGCGCGCGCCATCGTCGAATTCTACAAGGAGCCGCGCAATATCGAGGTGATCGGCCGGCTGCTCGACGAGGTGACGCCGCAGGAGGCCGAACAGCCGGTCACGTCGGGCAGCCCCGTTGCCGGCAAGACCGTCGTCTTCACCGGTTCGCTGGAGAAGTTMACGCGTGAAGAGGCAAAGGCGAGGGCGGAAGGCCTCGGCGCCAAGGTGGCGGGCTCCGTCTCCAAAAAGACCGACATCGTCGTTGCAGGCCCCGGTGCCGGGTCCAAGCTCGACAAGGCCCGCGAACTCGGCGTCCAGACGATGGACGAGGACGAGTGGCTGGCGTTGATCGGCGGATAGCGGACGGCGGCAGCCGACGAGCTTTTCTGTTTTTCGTATGCCAGTCATTATTTGGCGTGATCCTCGGGCTTGTCCCGAGGATCTACTGCCTGTCGATATGTAGCAGATCCTCGGGACAAGCCCGAGGATGACGGAAGAGAAGTTAGCGGCCTCTG
The DNA here is from genome assembly GCF_056397645.1 of Rhizobium sp. 05L429. NCBI lineage: Bacteria > Pseudomonadati > Pseudomonadota > Alphaproteobacteria > Hyphomicrobiales > Rhizobiaceae > Rhizobium > Rhizobium sp. 05L429. Next base: position 151,271 of record NZ_JBFTNV010000006.1, read on the forward strand.
TCCGTCGTTGGTACCTGCCGATCCCTTTCAGCCCCTCAGCCGCGCCATCGTATAGGCATCGACATATTGCCCGTCGCGATAGCCGAAGGACCTGAGCAGGCCTTCCTTCTCGAAGCCGAATTTTTCGTAGAGACGGACGGCCGCGTCATTGTCCGTATAGACGGTCAGCTCCAGCCGCTTGATGTCATGCCAATTGTCGGCAGCATCGACCATGGCGGCCATCAGGAAGGTCCCGACGCCGCGGCCGGTGAAATCGTCGTGCACACCCATGCCGAGGCTGGCGGCGTGCTGGCGCCGTCCTTCGAAGCGGTTCATGCCGGCATTGGCGACGAGCTTGCCGTCGAGTTCGACGACGAGATTGAGCGCGCCGAGCGAGGGGGATTCCATGCGCTTGCGCACCGCGTCGATGCTTTGAAAGGGCGGGCGCAGCGTGCCGGCGCGGTAGCCCGGCAGGTTGATCAGATCAGTGAGAGCTTCGGCATCGCTTACACGCAACGCGCGAACGGTGAGGCCCTTCACAGAAGGCTTCTTGGGCGGGATATCCTGATTGGCTAACATCATGCTCTCCTTGGTTTGAAAAGAGGAGAGCGGATTTTTCAGAAAACCCTGCTCGCCTCGGCAGGGTTTTCGGGAATGATCGGCTGCTAGTGACGCACCATCGCTCCCGCGTACCCTGCAAGGGTCGTGGTGATGAGATGCATGGCGTGGGTCATAGAGTTGATCATGGGCGGAAGTTTCGCCATTTGCGTGCAGATGTCAACAGGTCAAAATTTGCCTTCGGTTGCGGCTATCTTTATTCCGGTAGGAACAGACGATTCGGATATCTGCCTTGACAACCATCGCCATCGATTTCGAGACAGCCAACGAACAGCGCGGCAGCGCCTGCTCGGTCGGCCTTGCCTGGATTAAGGACGGGCAGGTAACGCGGGTCGAGGAGCGGTTGATCCGCCCGCGGGACATGCGCTTCTCCGGGATGAATATTGCCATCCACGGCATCCGTCCGGAGCATGTGGAGGATGCGCCGGAGTTTCCTGAGGTCATGGACGAGTTCCATGACGACTTCAGGGGTGCGACGATGATCGCCCACAACGCCGCTTTCGATTTCAGCGTCTGGCGGGCGAGTCTCGATCTCTACCGGCAATCCTATCCGGAACTCACCTATCTCTGCAGCCTGAAGATGGCGCAGCGCATCTGGCCGCATTTTCTGTCGCACCGGCTGAACCTGATCGCCGAGCATCTCGGCCTGCGTTTCGTCCATCACAATGCGGCTGAAGATGCTGCCGTCTGCGCGGCAGCGGCCATCGAGATGGCGAGAGCGGTCAAGGCGGCGACGGTTGCTGCGATTCCCGGACTGATCGGCATGAAGCCCGGCAGGCTCATGTCTGCCGGCTACGAGCCTTGCACCTGCCGCAAGGGCTGAGCCCTCGCTTTCTTGCAAAGGGTTTGGCCCTTCTTATCTTAGCGGGATCAACACGGGAGTTGCCATGTTCGCTTTCCGCAATCTTTTTTTCGCTGCAACATTCCTGACCGTTTCCGCAGGTGCGACTTCTGCAGAAGTCGTCGGCAAGGTCGGGGTCGACTGGATCGGCAACGATATCATCATCGAGGCGGTCTCCGACCCCGAAGTGAAGGGCGTGACCTGCCACGTGACCTATTTCGACCGCAGCCTCATCGATCGCTTCAAGAACGGCAACTGGTTCGAAGATCCTTCCAACAACTCCATCGCCTGCCGTCAGACGGGGCCGATCGAGATCGGCAATATCGATCTCTCCAAGGATGGCAACGAGGTGTTTCGCCAGGGCATGTCGCTGATCTGGAAGACGCTGGCGGTCAACCGCATCTACGACAAGGCCAACAATACGCTGATCTATCTCGCTCATTCGCGGGAGCTCACGGACGGCTCGGCGAAGATGTCGATTTCGACGATCCCGCTCTACGGGCAGGATGTCGTCTGGAAGAATGGCAAGCCGCAATGAAAAAGGCCCGGACGAGCCGGGCCTTCTGATACCAGACAGGAAGAGCGTTCAGGCGGCTTCGCGGGACAGTTCGTCGGCGATGACGGTGTCGAGGTTGAGGAAGCAAACCATGGTCTTTTCGAGGGCGACGATGCCGCGGCAGAAGGCGCGCTGGGCTTCCGGGATGATTTCCGGCGGCGGCTGAAGGTCCTCACTCTTGATGGTCATCATGTCGGAGACCTGTTCGACCAGCAGGCCGACCAGCTTGCCGGCGATGTCGGTAACGATAATGGCGGAACGCTCCGACGGCTCCGTCATCTTCATGCCGAGGCGGCAGGCCATGTCGATGACCGGGATCACCGCACCGCGAAGGTTGATGAGGCCGAGGACGTAGGGCGGGGTATGCGGCATCGGCGTCACCGGTGCCCAGCCGCGGATTTCGCGGATGGCCATGATGTCGATGCAGAATTCCTGATCGCCCAGATGAAACGAAACGATTTCGAGATAGGCACCCGACTGCTTGATGGCGTTGTTGTTGTTCATGATCAGAATTCTTCCCAGTTGTCCCCGGCGGGAGAGGAGGCGAGTGTCCTGGCGGCTGCGCCGCCGGTGAATGCGCCCGCAACCTTGCCCATAAGGCGCCGTGCGGGTGAAGACTTCGGATGCGAGGCTGCGGAGGCTTCTCGCGGCGTTTGACGGGCGCTCATGCCCTCGCCGATATTGAACTGCCGTACCAGCTGCGTCAGGTTTTCCGCATCGGTTGCAAGAGTGTGGCTGGCGGCGTTCGTTTCTTCCACCATGGCCGCATTCTTCTGCGTCACCTGATCCATCTGGCTGATGGCTGTATTGATCTCGTTCAGTCCAACCGATTGTTCGCGCGCAGAGGTTACGATTGATTTAACATGACCGTCGATGCGCAAAACATCTTCGCCGATCTGGCGCAAAGCCTCGCCGGCGGCCGTCACCAGTTCGCCGCCGATTTTGACTTCGGCGCCGGATTTTCCGATCAAGGTCTTGATATCCTTGGCTGCTCCCGCCGCGCGGCCGGCCAATTCGCGGACTTCCTGGGCGACGACCGCAAAGCCCTTGCCGGCTTCGCCCGCACGCGCCGCTTCGACGCCCGCGTTGAGTGCCAACAGGTTCGTCTGGAAAGCAATCTCGTCGATGACGTTGATGATGGTGCCGATCTCGCGGGAGGCGCCTTCGATTCGCTCCATCGCCGCCATTGCATCACCGACGATTGCGTCGGATTTCTCGGTATTCTGCCGAGTATGAGCGACCATGTTGCCGACTTCCTCGGCGCGGCTGGTGGCGTTGCGGACGGTGGCTGTGATCTCGTCCAGAGCTGCTGACGTCTCTTCCAATGAGGCTGCCTGCTGCTCGGTGCGCTTGGCAAGATCGTCTGCGGCGGCGCTCATCTGGCGGCTGTTGGCCTGGATGGACGTGCTGTTCAAGGCAATATCGCCCATCGCCTGACGCAGGCGCAAGGCGGTCTGGTTGAAGTCCTGACGCAGCCTTTCCAGCTCGTCGCGGAAGGGCTGGTCGATGCTCGCGGTCAGATCGCCCTTGGCAAGGCGGGTGAGGCCTTGAGCGAGTGCCATGACGGCGGCGCTCAGCGCCTCTGCATCGGCGAGCTTGGCAGATTCGCGCTCTCGGCGCTCGGCGTCGCTGCGCTGGCGGTCGGTCTCGGTACGAGCCTCCATATCAATCTTTTCGATGGCGGCAAGTCGGAAGCTTTCGGCGGCGCGGGCCATTTCGCCGATCTCGTCGCCGCGTTCCTTGCCGGCAACATTGCTGCTCAAATCGCCGTTCATGATGCGCAGCATGCTTTCGCGCACGGCGGCGATGCCGCGGCGGATGGAGCCGCCGTGAATATATTGCAGCGCGGCCATGGTAAGGATGGCGATGACGCCAAGCATGATCTGGATGACCAGCGAGTTGTGGGAGGTCTCGTTGGCGCTTTCGATGTGTCTGCGGGCAAAGACGGTGCCGTCATCGGCGAATTTATCGAGGGTGGCGGTCAGTTTGTCGCCGGCAGCGTCGATGCGGTCGTCGATCTTATCGAATTCGGCATCCGAGGCACCCTGTTCGACGAGCGCCGTGAGGTCCACCTGGATAGCCTGACGAAGCCCGGCTACATCGGAATCGTAGCTTTTCAGCAAGTCGCCGGCTTTCAGCTCCTCGGCGAGGGCGCCCATTTCCTTCGCACCGCTGGAGAGCGCTGCAAGCGAGTCGGCAACGAGCTTCAGACGGTCCGGCTGGATGGTCTTGTCGTCCTTGTCGACGATCGTATCCATAGCGGCGAGTATCAGGGTCAAATTGGCGACGCGCATGTCGTTGATATGATCGACGCTCTGCTGGATCTCATCGGCGCGGCCCAGGGCGATATCGACCTGTGTGTTTTCGTACCAGCCGATGCCGAGCATTGAGCCGAAGCCGATAAAGGCAGCGCCGCCGAGCATCCATAGCCGCTGCCCGACCGAAAGGTTTCTGCGAACCGTCGAATTTGTCATAAAGCCACCCTCCGCCCCAGGCGGTTCCATTCCCTCGATTTTTATGCTGATCCGGTTCATGCCCGGCCGACGTCATGTCAGAACAGCGCTGAAGCACTGTATGCATTACTAAATATAGATATCCGCGATTAAGCTTTTCCTAACGATGTTTTTCCAGCGTTGCTTCGGGGTGGTGGCCGCAAGCCGTTAGAAAGGCGCGATAATTTGTTTTGTACAAGTTTTTCTCAGGATATTTGCCCGCATTTGGCATTCATCAAGCTGGGGCAATTAATCACGGGTGAGAAAACGCATTCTTGAATTGCGCGTCCGCGATCGCGACTATAATCACACGGGCGAGACGGGTGGGGCACCCGCGCATCAAGGAACGTATCATGAAGAATTTCCGTATCGCCGTCTGGATCGCAGTGCTCGCGCTTGCCGGTGTGCTCGGCTGGTTTACTCTGGACCAGAGCCGGACGCGGGAGGTGGTGGCCGAGGGGCCGTTCGGCGTGCCGTTCACGCTGGTATCGCAGAGCGGCCAGCCGATTACGGAGCAGGCCTTGCGTGGCAAGCCCACCGCCTTGTTCTTCGGCTTTACGCATTGCCCCGAGGTCTGCCCGACGACGCTCTTCGAGCTCAACGGCTGGATGGAAAAGGTCGATCCCTCGGGCAACAAGCTGCAGGCGTATTTCGTGACCGTCGATCCCGAGCGCGATACGCCTGACATCATGAACCAGTACGTCTCCAACGTTTCCAAGCGCATTACGGGTATTTCCGGCGCGCCGGACAAGATCGCCGAGGTCATCAAGGGCTTCCGCGTCTATGCCAAGAAGGTGCCGGTCGACGAGAACAATCCTAACGGCGATTACACGATGGACCATACGGCCTCGGTTTTCCTTCTCGATTCGTCCGGGCGCTTTGCGGGAACGATCTCCTATGGCGAAAACCCGGATACGGCGATAAAGAAGCTTGAGAATCTCGTCGCCAAGGGATGACCGGTCGCTGAATATGTTGGAACCGGGAGCGGGCGGCGCAACCGGAAAGACCGCCTATCGTGAGTGAAATTCGCCTTTACGTATCGACGACCGAGAAGCAGGCCGAGGAAATTCTCGACCTTCTGGGCGAGGTCTTCGGCGAAGAAGATTTTGCCATCGRCACCACCGAGATCGACGAAAAGAAAGATATATGGGAAGCCTCTGTCTACATGATGGCGGAGGACGAGGCGGACGTGCGCTCTCGCGTCGAGGCGGCGCTGAGCCAAGCATTTCCCGATGCGGCGCTGTCGCGTGAGGTTATCCCTGATGTGGATTGGGTTTCAAAATCCCTGGAAGGGCTGAAGCCCGTCAGGGCAGGGCGCTTTCTCGTGCATGGCTCGCATGATCGCGACAAGCTCCGCACAGGCGATATTGCCATCGAGATCGATGCCGGCCAGGCTTTCGGCACCGGCCATCACGGCACGACGGCCGGCTGCCTGGAGGTGATCGACCGGGTGCTTCGGGCGCGCACGGTGCGCAATGCGCTGGATCTCGGTACCGGCAGTGGCGTGCTGGCGATTGCCGTGCGCAAGCTTCGCAACATTCCCGTTCTCGCGACCGATATCGACCCCATTGCCATTCGCGTCGCGGCCGAGAATGTCCGCCGCAACGGCATTGCCAGCGGCATCAGCACGGTGACCGCACCCGGCTTCCACTCGACCGCCTTTTCCGAGCATGGACCTTTCGACCTCATCATCGCCAATATTCTGGCGCGGCCGCTGATCAGGATGGCGCCGCAGCTCGTCACCAATCTGGCGCCGGGCGGATCGGTGATTCTATCCGGCATCCTTGCCAGCCAGCGCTGGAAGGTGATTGCCGCCTATAATGGCGCGAAGCTTCGCCACGTGCGCACGATCTGGCGCAATGGCTGGGTGACGATCCATCTCGATCACCCGTAATCTCAGCGAATTACGAACAAGAAAAAAGGCGGTGCCAGAGGCACCGCCTTGGACCGGCATTTAAATCCGGTCTTGCCCGCGAGCTCGAAGGAGGAGGATGCTCGAGCGGGCACTACTGCATTCCGATAGGCCTGTCCGGTGGAGGGAGGAGGATCGGAAAGGCTTTAAGCTCAGAATGCGTAGCTCGGTGCGCCCTTGTGGCGCGTGGAACGCTGGCCTGCTGCGAGCATCTTGAGGCTATCCTCATTCTGCGGGCGGCGGGCGCCGATGACGTGACGCACAGTCTGGCGTTCGCCAGCCTGTACCGGGCTGCTGTAAGCGAAGCGCGAGAGAGAGGCGGTCATTTCAAGAAATCCTTTGTTGGTGGTTCGTCGTGAACCGTTCGATGGGCTCTATATAGCTATTCCTTCATGCAGCGGCAGAGGGTTTGTTTCATGGGAGCCATGCGCGCAATGCATGAAGCGTGCCAGTTTCTCAGATCGAGACACATTTCTGCCAAATTATTGGGCGGCAGGCGGCTTCTCGGTGCTTCGTGTCGCTTTTTCTCCCTAATGACTGAAATTTCGCTAACATGGCCGCTATCCCATTAACCGGATTCGTCTCACTCATTCGGGTTTCCAGCATGTTCCAGTCTTTCGAAGTCACCTCCACGCCGCAATTCGGCAGGGAACGGGTATCCGCACTCCGCGCCAGTTTCGATGCACTCGGCATCGACGCTTTTCTCGTGCCGCGCGCCGATGAATATAATGGCGAGTATGTGCCTGCCTGCGCGGAGCGGCTGTCGTGGCTGACAGGTTTCACCGGCTCGGCGGGCATTGCGCTGATCACCCGGACGGATGCGATCGTCTATGTCGACGGGCGCTATGTGACGCAGCTTGCCGAGCAGGTGGACGGCTCGGTTTTCACCGGCGGCGATCTTGTCAACGAGCCGCCGCACGTCTGGTTGCCGGCGCATGGCAAGAAGGGGCTGAAGCTCGGCATCGATCCGTGGCTGCATTCGGGTGCGGAAGTGCGCAAGCTCGAAAAGGCGCTCTCCGAAATCGGCGGTGCGCTGGTCTTCCTGCCGCACAATCCGCTCGACAGGCTCTGGGCCGACCGGCCGGCAGAGCCGCTTGGCGCTGTCGTCATCCAGAACGTGGCGCAATCAGGTATTCTCGCCAAGGACAAGATCGCCACCATCGCCTCCGATCTCGGAGACAAGAACCTGAAGGCGGTGCTTATCGCCGATCCGTCCTCCATCGCCTGGATTTTCAACATCCGCGGCGCAGACGTGCCGCATACGCCGCATCCTCTGGCGCGCGCCATCATCCATGCAGACGGCAAGGCGGAGCTCTTCCTCGATAAGCGCAAGACCAGCATCGAGCCGGAAGCCTATCTGGCACAGATCTCCACCCAGCTTGCGCCCTCGCTGCTGGATGAGAAGCTTGCAGCCGTCGCCAAGGATGGCGGCCGTATCCTCATCGATCCTGATATCACCTCCTATGCACTCGCCGAGATCATTCGCAAGGCGGGCGGCGAGGTCGTGGAGGGTGTCGATCCGGCAAAGCTGCCGCGAGCCGTGAAGAACAGCGTCGAGATCAATGGCTCGGCCGCCGCCCATCTGCAGGATGGGGCTGCCATGGTGGAATTCCTCTACTGGCTGTCGCAGAGCAAGCCCGGCACGATCACCGAGATCGGTGCAGCCGAGCGGCTGGAGGCGGCCCGCGCCAAGGTCGGTAAGAGCATGCAGAACCCGCTGAAGGATATTTCCTTCGACACGATCTCGGGTACCGGCGAACATGCGGCGATCATGCATTACCGGGTGACGACGGCGACCGACCGGCACATCCAGGCGGGAGAACTGTTCCTGATCGATTCCGGTGCGCAGTATATCAATGGCACGACGGATATTACCCGCACGGTTGGCATCGGCACCGTCAGCGAGGAGCACAAGCGCTTCTTCACGCTGGTGCTGAAGGGCATGATTCAGATCAGCACGGCGCGTTTCCCGAAGGGTGCGCGTGGTTGCGACCTCGATCCGCTGGCTCGCGTTGCGCTATGGCGGGCAGGGGCCGATTTCGCGCATGGCACGGGGCATGGCGTCGGATCCTATCTTTCGGTTCACGAGGGGCCGCAGCGCATTTCGCGGCTGTCGACGCAGGAGCTGCTGCCGGGCATGATCCTGTCCAACGAGCCGGGCTACTACCGGCCGGGCCATTTCGGCATCCGCATCGAGAACCTGATCTATGTGCGGGAGGCCGAAGCCATCGATGGGGGCGATATGCCGATGCTCGGCTTCGACACGCTGACCTTCTGCCCGATCGACCGCAGCCTCGTCATTCCGGAATTGCTGACGCATGATGAGTTGCACTGGTTCAACGACTATCACCACCAAACGCGCGAAGCGTTGATGCCTCTGATCCATGACCGTGACGTCAAGGCATGGCTGGAGAACGCGACGCTGCCGCTGGAATACTGATCGGCGGTCTTAAATACCGATCGTGTGCCGCCAGATCATCACGATGATCCAGGCGGCCACGAGCATCCATGTGTGTGAGAAGCGCAAGCCGATGACGAGGGCGACGGCGAGCGCCAGTTTCGAATCCCAGCCGCCCATGAAAAAGGCGGGGGCTACGAGCGTCGTCAGCACTGCCGCCGGTACGGCATTCAGCGCCGCTTCCATGCGCGGCGGAATGCGCTTCATGCGGGTGATCATGATGTAGCCGCCGATGCGGGTCGCGAAGGTCGCGGCTGCGGCGGCGAGGATCACGAGAGCCATGTGGAGATCGAATTCCATCTCAGACCTCGTGGTTTTCGGTGTTGAGGGCGTCGGCTTCGAGATCCGGCTCCTGGGTGGGCAGGGGCATCAGCGCAGCAAGCAGAATGCCGGCCGCAGCACCCAGGCTCACATGCCATGGGGAACCGACGAAATGATAGGCGATGACGGAGGCGACAGCGCTCGTCAGCGCCACAGCCAGAAAATTGTCACGCTTGCGGAAGCCGAGGACGATGGCGAGGAAATAGGCCGGCAGGAGGATATCGAGGCCGATCGTCTTGGGATCGCCGATGAAGGAGCCGAGCATGCCGCCGAGGAGGCTGATGAGAACCCACGGGATGTAGATGACGATGCCGAAGCCGAGATACCAGGTGAAGGTAACCGGCTGACCTGCTTCGCCACGCTTGACGGTCTCGGCAAATTGGGGATCGACCAGCAGGAAGAAGGTAAAGAACTTCTGGATGGCCGTGAAATGCCCGATGTAGCGGGCGATCGCTGCCGAATAGAGCACGTGACGGAAGTTGACGGCGAGGATCGACAGCACGATCACCCAAGCCTGAACATCATGGCCGAAGAGCTCTATGCCGACCATCTGGCTTGCGCCCGCGTAGACGGTGGCGCTCATGAAGGTGAGTTCGGAGAGCGACATGCCCTGCTCGGCTGCAAGGGCGCCGAACAGCGCTCCGAAGGGGGCAGAGGCGAGTGCCACGGCAAATCCACCCCGCACACCTTCGACAAAGTCGGCGCGATTCATGGGAATTCATCCTATTGGAATTGAAATTTCCCTCTATGGTGTCTCACCTGCTGCGGCAATTGAATTTCCTTGATTCATCAATCGATTTTGCTGAAGCGTTACCGGTTTACGTCACCGGCGAGGTGAGGGAGACAATGAAGAAGATCGAATTTACGAAGGAAGAAAAAGCGGAAATCGTTTCGCGCATCCGGGCTTATTTCGACCGTGAGCTCGATCCGATCGGCGCCCTGCCGGCGGAATTCCTGCTCGACTTTTTCGCTGAGGAAATCTGCCCGTACTTCTACAACCGAGGAGTCAGAGATGCGCAGGCCGCGTTCCTGAAGAGGATGGAAGACGTAGTCGATGACATTCAGCTTATCGAGAGGTACGAGAAGTTCTAGACCTCAGCAAAGGTTGCTCGAGCTTGCTCATTGCTTAACGCTAAATTATGGCCGCACGGATATCGTGGCAGCACTTTCATCCACCAGGTTTCGCGTTGTTTGGCTGCGATTGTCTCCGATATTGATGGTTCCCGTTCGGCCACAGTCGGCAAGACGCTGATCTTTGTCGTCTGGTTGGCGCTGGCATCGGCGCTTTGTTGGTCCGAAGTCGTCTGGCGTGATGAGGTTCGCGCATTGTCGTTCGCTCTTCAGGGCGACAACTTGTTCGATATGCTTCGCCATGTGCGCGGCGACGGACATCCTGCCCTTTGGCACATTCTGCTGCGCACCGGCTATAGCGTGGTCGGCTCGCCTGTCGTCCTGAAGATCGTCGCGCTGGCGGTTGCGGCGGTTTCAGCCTATCTGGTTGTTTTCAGGCTGGAACTTCCGCGTCCCGTTATGCTTTTGGCATTGTTCGGCAACTTTTCGATTTTCGAATATGCCGCGATGTCGCGAAATTACGGCATCAGCATGCTTTTTGTCTTCCTGATCGTGGTGATCTGGAGAAGAGGAAGAGCAACGGATTGTTGCTCGGCCTGTTGTTTGCCTTGCTAGCGAACACTAACGTACATTCGGTCATCCTGATCGGTGGTTTTTTCAMCTACTGGTTTTTCGATCTCATTCAGGAGCGGCCAAGGCCCACATTCGAGAGCTGCCGGGCCTTTGCGACAAGCGTTGTCATTGCCGCGATTGGCGTCATCCTATGTATCTTGACGGTCTATCCGACCTTCAATGATGCTGCTACGCTCGATCTCGGCGGGCAGAATCCCGTCTCGCTCGCCCTTCGTGCTATCCTCGCTCCCGGCTCGAATTTTGTGGCGTTTTATCCCGCCTATGTTTTGAATCTGATGCGTGTGCACCCGGCGCTCTACGGCATTTTCGTGTCGCTGATGTCCGTTCTCCTCTATGGCAGCCTATTGGGATTGGTGAACCGGCCGCCAGCGATGATCGCGGCGGGGGGTGTGCTGCTCGGACTTTGCCTGCTTTTTACCTTTGTCTATCCCGGTGGATACAGGCATCAGGCGCTCTGGCTGGTTTTCATGCTCGCGATGACCGCCTTGACCTCACGTTCTCCGCACAGGGCGCCGGTCATTGCCGGCAACGACGCTGCGAGCCGCGTCGTAAGGATCGGGCAGCTGTGCTTCCTGATTGTGTTGTCGCTGCAGGTCGTATCCGGCCTCGAAAAGGTTTACCAGACTTTCATTGCCGATATACCGATGAGCCGAAGCAAGGATTTCGGCGCGCTTATGCAATCGCGCCCCGATCTCAAGGATGCGATTATCATCGCGGATCCCGATTATCTCGTGGAACCCTTGCCCTATTACATCTCCAATCGCGCCTATCTCATGCGCGAAGAGCGTTTCGGCAATACCGTGCGATTTACCCGCAACGCTCGCCTGTCGCTCAGCCTTGCCGATATACTGCAGACGGCCAACCACTTGCGGCAAAGCGAGGGAGTGCCTGTCGTCATCCTTCTTTCGCAACGGCTTGACCAGATTACTGCGCCCCTCTCAGTACGGGAAAGCTACGTTTGGGAATTGTCTCTCACACCGGAGAATATTTCCGCGTTCCGGAGTGCGACAAGCCTCCTGAAGCGATTCGGGCCGACTGCCGGAAGCGATGAGACATTCGACGCCTACCTGCTGAAATAAGGCGACGAGCCGCCTATTCGCTTAAAACGTCCGCACTGTTGACCAAGGCGATGCCGTGTCCACGCATTTCGTCGATCGCCGCGGCTACACCTTCAGGCGTGATGCCGCGGCTCGCATCCTCGATGAAGCGTACCTTGACGCCAGGGATCAGTTCCAGCGCATCGAGCGCGGAGAATTTCACGCAATAATCGGTCGCCAGCCCGCAGACGTCGAGTTCGGTGACACCCTGATCAACCAGGAAATCGGCAAGACCTGTCAGGGCATGCTGATCGTTGTCGCGGAAGGCGGARTAGCTGTCGACGTTTCTGTTTTCGCCCTTCTGCTGGATGAGGTCGATCTGCGCCGAGTGGAGCTGTGGGTGTAGTTCGGCGTCACGCGTATATTGCACGCAGTGATCCGGCCACAGCATCTGCGGCTTGCCGGAGAGTTCGCCCATTTCGAAAGGGTTCTTGTCGGTGTGGGAGGAGGCGAAACTGCCGTGATCGGCCGGATGCCAATCCTGCGAGGCGACGATCAGATCGTACTTGCCGCTATCGATGAGGCTGTTGGCGACGGGAACGACTTCATGGCCATCGAGAACCGGCAGATTGCCTCCGGGACAGAAACCATTCTGAATATCGACGAGCAGCAACGCCTTCATCAAGCCATCCTTACGCATATCGCACTGCAAAATGCCAACCGGTGTCAGCGCAATCAACTAGTGGATTTCTGGGAGGCAACGCGCAAGTGCTATTTCTAGTATGAAGGGTGGCAAATGGCAGCATAAAGTAATTTTTCTGGTGATGCTCGTCCTATACGCGAATTCGACAAGTATCTCGCCTTTTGTATTAGAGTTTATGCATGCACTATGGGACCGGATGCCTGAACACCAGATCGTCCTCATCGCCGGCCTGACGCTCCGCCATCGCATCCGGTATGGCGCCCAGTCGTTCGGCAAGCCGGATCGACCGCGCATTCTGGGGGGCGATGTAGCTCACCAGCGTCTTCAGACCGCGCACCGCAAAGGCCCAGTCGCGCAAGGCGACAGCGGCCTCGTAGGCATAGCCCTTGCCCTCGGCTTGCCGATAGACGAGCCAGCCCAGCTCACGCTCCGGGAAAAGCGGGCCGTAGTTGATCCCGACCTGGCCGAGGCATTCTCCTGTGGCGCGATCCTCCATCATCAGGGCGCCGTGGCCCTCAAGCGTCCATAGGGCAACGTCATGGCAAAACATGCCCCAGGCCGCCTTGGTCGAGTGCGGGCCGCCCATGTAGAGGGCGCGATCGGTGATCATCAGGGCGTGGTAGGCCGGCCAGTCTTCCATCACTGGAGGCCGCAGGATCAGTCGTTCGGTTTGTAGCGTGGGTATTGCCGTCATTGGACATCTCGTGCGTCGTGAGATTCGCTTCGAAGACAGGCGGCCATCGCTTCGACGGTTCGAACCGACGCGCCATGAATTGCAGCACTAACAGGCCCAAGCCCCATATTGATGACGACGATCTCGTCTAGGTAAGCCGCAACTGTTTCCAGCGAAGAGTTTTGGAGAATCATGCCGGCGGCGCGGAGAAGGTAGGAATCGTATTCGTCGGCTGCAGCTTCGCGCCACACCGGATCTTTCCATTTCCTGATGCCGATCGGATCCCAATGATCCCAGCCGATCTGCCGCAAGACTTTCATGTCGATGGAAGAAGGGTCAATCATGTTGGCAACCTCTCCGATAAATCACGCCAGCACAAGCGGAGGGCGCGGGGAGGCTGTCTCTGCGCCTATCAAAGCGTTTTGCCTGTTCAGCGAGGCTCCCCCGGCGGAGCCTCATTGCGTCAGGCCGTCTGGTCGCTGTCGCCGGCAGCGGCGGGCGAGTTGCCATAGGTCGTCTGGTATGCGCGAAGCGCAGTCTGCATGTCGGTCAGGACTTTGGCCATCAGGCCGCTGTCATCATCGTCACCGACGGCAGCGGCAATCTTCTGCGGGTCGGCCGAAAGAATTTCCGAGGTGGTGAGCTTGCCGTCGCCATTCGAATCCAGGGCAGCGAGTGCTCCCTTGGAACCGTCCCCATCGGCATCGGTGCCGGACTGGCTGTCGCTGTCGTCCGTCTTCTGGAGCTGTAGCATGAGCTTCAGAATGTCGGCTGTGATCTTCTGGACGACATCGGAGCCGGAAGAATCGTCGTCGCCGGCGGAGGATTTACCAGCCGTCGAGGCGTTGGTTGTTGAGGACCGGGAAGCGGCGGCAAGTTCGTCTGCCGAGACGACACCGTCGCCGTTCGTGTCGAGTGGATTGAGGGGGACTTTATACTGGGTCAGCGCGCTGCCCAAGGCTGAAACACTGGTCACTTGAACCTCCTTTGAAGGTCTTGTGAAGCCTGCCTTTCATGGGCGGGCAGTGATCGGGCTATGCCTGTTTGCGAGTCGGGTCAAAGCGGCGTTTTGTCATCTGGAGAAGAGCGAAAAGCTGGGCCTGTGATTCCCTGGAAAGGCCAAGGCGATGGAACGGTCAAACCCGCTCCACAAAGCCGTCGAGCACGCGCTTCTGGCCGGCGCGGTCGAAATCGATCGTCAGCTTGTTGCCTTCGATGCCTGATATGGAGCCGTTGCCGAATTTGATGTGGAAGACGCGGTCGCCGATGACGAAGCGCGAGGGCTCGGTGGCAGTGGATTTCGCTACCAGTTCGCCCTCGATGGTGCGACCGCGAGGGCCGCTTTCGCCGTAGCCAATGCGCTCCACCGCATGGCCGGAGCGGCTGCCCCAGTTGTCACGGGTGGCGTCGGTCTTGTTGGCCTGGGCGCGTTTCCAGCCGGGCGTCGAATAGGAGTTGGCGAAGGGATCGGCCTTGTCGAAGCGCGACTGGCCGTAACCGCCACCGCGGCCGTAGCCGCCGTAATTCTGCTCCATCTCGGCGACTTCGACATGGGTTTCCGGCAGTTCGTCGAGGAAGCGCGAGGGAATGGTCGACTGCCAGAGGCCGTGGATGCGGCGGTTGGAGACGAACCAGATGTGGCAGCGGTGTTTGGCGCGGGTGATGCCGACATAGGCCAGACGGCGTTCTTCCTCCAGGCCGGCGCGGCCGGTTTCATCGAGGGAGCGCTGATGCGGGAAAAGGCCTTCTTCCCAGCCGGGCAGGAAGACCGTGTCGAATTCCAGGCCCTTGGCAGAGTGCAGCGTCATGATGGAGACAGCGTCGAGGTTCTCGTTGGTCTCGGCATCCATGACCAGCGAGACGTGCTCCAGGAAGCCACGCATGGATTCGAAGCTCTCCATCGAGCGGATGAGTTCCTTGAGGTTTTCCAGCCGACCTGGCGCTTCGGCGCTCTTGTCGTTCTTCCACATGTCGGTATAGCCGGATTCTTCGAGAATCTGCTCGGCGAGCTCGGTATGTGGTGTGTTTTCAAGCAGTTCCTGCCATCGCCGGAAAGATTGAATCACGTCGAAGAGGGCTTTGCGGGCCTTGGGCTTCAGTTCGTCCGTCTCGATGATGTCGGCGGCGGCCGCGAGCATCGGAATGTTGCGGGCGCGGGCATAGTCGTGCAGGGCGCGCACTGTCGTGTCGCCCAGGCCGCGCTTCGGGGTGTTGACGATGCGCTCGAAGGCGAGGTCATCGGCGCCCTGCGAGACCAGCCGGAAATAGGCCATGGCGTCGCGGATTTCGAGGCGCTCGTAAAATCGCGGGCCGCCGATGACGCGGTAGTTCAGGCCGAGGGTGACGAAGCGGTCTTCGAATTCACGCATCTGGAAGGAAGCGCGCACGAGGATCGCCATGTCGTTGAGCAGATGCTTCCTGCCGTCGGCATCGCCGCGTTGCAGGCGCTCGATTTCCTCGCCGATGGCGCGGGCTTCTTCCTCGGAATCCCAGGAGGCATGCACCTGCACCTTGGCATCATCCGGATCGGAGCGATCGGTGAAGAGCGTCTTGCCGAGGCGACCTTCATTGTGGGTGATCAGATGGGCGGCTGTGCCGAGGATATGGGCGGTCGAACGATAGTTGCGCTCGAGCTTGATGACCTTGGCGCCGGGGAAGTCCTTCTCGAAGCGCAGGATATTGTCCACTTCCGCGCCGCGCCAACCGTAGATCGACTGGTCGTCGTCGCCGACGCAGCAGACATTCTGCAGTTCGCCCTTGGGGCGCTGGGCGAGAAGCCGCAGCCACATGTACTGGGCCGTGTTGGTGTCCTGATACTCGTCGACGAGGATGTAGCGGAATTTCTGGTGATATTCCTTGAGCAGATCCGGCTGCTTGCGGAAGATCGCGATCGGATGCATCAGGAGATCGCCAAAATCGCAGGCGTTCAGCGTCGACAGGCGGTTCTGATAGGCGAAATAGAGATCGCGCCCGCGGCCATTGGCGAAAGCGCGCGCATCGCCTTCCGGAATATCGGCGGGGCCGAGGCCCTTGTTCTTCCAGGTATCGATCATGCCGGCGAACTGCTTGGCCGGCCAGCGCTTGTCGTCGAGGCCTTCGGCCTGGATCAGCTGCTTGATGAGGCGGATGACATCGTCGGTGTCGAGAATGGTGAAATCGGAGCGCAGGCCGACAAGTTCGGCGTGGCGGCGCAGAAGTTTCACGCCGATCGAGTGGAAGGTGCCGAGCCAGGGCATGCCTTCGACGGCGCCGCCGACGAGAACCGCGATGCGCTCCTTCATCTCGCGCGCTGCCTTGTTGGTGAAGGTCACTGCCAGGATCTGCGAAGGGAAGGCGCGGCCGGTCGACAGGATATGGGCGATGCKAGTGGTGAGCACACGCGTTTTGCCGGTGCCGGCGCCGGCGAGCACGAGAACTGGGCCTTCCAGCGTCTCGACTGCTTCACGCTGTTCCGGGTTGAGGCCGGCGAGATAATCGGCGCGACCGCCATCGCGGGCTGCCATGGCGCGGGCGGCGATACCGCCGGCGGCGGCAGGTGCTCTTCCGGCGGGTGCGGCGGGCTGTTGCGGCTTGCGCGGCGTTTCGCCCGGTTCCTCGTCGAAGAAGGGCATATCGTCGAAACTATTGCTCATGCCGCGTAATGTAGTGATTCGGGAAGGAAAGACCAGAAAGTTGTTCTGCTTTCATTCCCAGGCGCTCAGCTATCCTCAAGTCCTTGTTTGACGCAAGTCGCAATCGCAAAACCGCTGCCCAATTTTGCGCGACCTGCTTCAGGCGGTTTGAGGGCCAGCGAAGGCAAGGCAGACCGAGACGAGCGCAAAGAGCGGCGGCAGAGCAAAGCACCAGGTGCCGACGGTGGCGTAAAGCAGAGCGGCAAGACCGCAGCCGAGCGCGAAGGCGAAAACAGCGACCACCATGCGCGACAGGCGGGTCTTTAGGGGTTTTGCCTGATCGCCGGCACTGCCATGGGCGAGGTCGGCGAGGTCGATCATGATCTGTGTCGTGGTGCCGGTCATCAGCGTGCTCGGGGGTGCTGCGCCGAGATGGATGCGGTGAGCGGCGTTCTGGATCGCCATGGCGACGACGAGCAGCATGCCGGTCGCGACCAGCGGCAGGCCGTCCGGGTTGGTAAAGGGCGACAGCCAGATGGCGCAGGCGCCGCCGGCAATGAGGAACATAAGCTTGATGACGAGCAGGATGCGCAGGCCCTTCTCGTCGCCGGCCGGGACATTGTGCGTGATGTAACGCAGCAGGAGGATCGTCAGGCAGAAGACGGGCAGAGCCAGAAGCTTGGCGATGATGCCTGATGTCCCGTGGGTGAGCGCCGCGCCCAGCGTCACGAAGTTGCCGGTGACGTGGGCGGGAAAGAGGCCGCCAAGCGCCAGGAAGCCGGCGGTATCGACATAACCGCCGGTAAGGCTCAGAAGCACGGGCAGGGCTGGGCGCATCGTTTTTTCCCTCTTATCGTTTAGTGTCGTTACTTTGCCGCGACGGCGTGGATTTCGGCAATATAGCCGCCGGGGAATTCCACCATGGCAGCACGGCGGTCGCCCGACTGATAGGGCGCGACGAGGATCTCGGCGCCGCTGTCCTTGGCCTTCTGCAGCGTTCCATCGAGATCGGCGGTCTCATAGCCGCTCATCTCGCGGCCATAGGGGAAGGGCAGCTGGCCATCGGTGACGAGCACGGTCATGCGGCCGAAGATGGAGTCGATGCGCAGGCGATGGAAAGTCTTGTCCGGCAGGCCGATCTCGATACCCGGCGTCTTCTCCTCGTCGGTGATAACCTTGCCCTGCGAGAAGGCGAGGAAGGCGTGGGTGAAGGCGGCGACACGGTCGGCGGAGACGTAGACGCGGTTTTCCGGAACGGACGCAAAGGCCGGATAGTTCGGCACCGTGGTATGCCAGTAAAGCTGCATGTTGACGCCACCCGGCCATTGGATGACGGCATCGCGGCCGATCGGATCCGGGAAGGGGGCGACGATGAGATCGGCGCCGGCGGCCTTTGCGGCTGCGATCGCCTTGTCGAGATCGGTGACGAGGTAACCTGATCGTTCGGCACCGAAGGGATAGGGGATCGGCGTCTTGAAGCCGAAGAGCGAGACGGTGCCTGATGGCGTCTGCAGAAGTTGCGATGTGGTGCTGCTCGGCGTCGGCGTGACGGTTGCCGTCACCTGCTTTGTGCTCGTGCCGCCGAAGGTGGCTAGGAAGCTTTTGGCGAAGGCGTCCACGTCGCCTGGCGCGACATAGACATGGGTCGTATCATATTGCGCGCCGACGCCGAATTGCGGCGAGGCGGCATAGGCCGGGACGCCGGCCAGGCCGAGAAGAACGGTAAAAGCTAGGGATAAACGAAGCATAGGTGATCTCCTTCGGCCCGGCCGGCCGCTAAATCAGTGCAAAGGCGGTTCAGGCCTTGATGAAGGCGAGAACGTCGGCGTTGAACTTGTCGGCTTCCGTCTGGGCGAGGCCGTGCGGGGCACCCGGATAGACCTTCAGTGTGCCGTTCTTCAGAAGCTTGATGCCCTTTTCGGCGGCAGCCTTGATCGGCACGATCTGGTCGGCATCACCGTGGATGAGCAGGGCCGGAACGTCGATCTTCTTCAGGTCTTCGCTGTAATCGACTTCTGAAAATTCGCGGATGCAATCGTAGTGGCCCTTGATGCCGCCGGCCATGCCCATCAGCCAGAAGGTTTCGCGCAGGCCTTCGTTGACCTTGGCGCCATCGCGGTTGAAGCCGTAGAAGGGCATGGTGAGGTCACGGTAGAACTGCGAGCGGTCGCCGGCCGTGCCCTTGCGGATGCCGTCGAAGACTTCGATCGGCGTGCCCTCGGGATTGTTGGGCGTCTTCAGCATCAGCGGCGGAACGGCGCCGACGAGCACCACCTTGGCGACGCGGCTCGTGCCGTGGCGGCCGATATAGTGGGCGACTTCGCCGCCGCCGGTGGAATGACCGATCATGATAAGGTTGTTCAGGTCGAGCTTCTCGATGAGCTCGGCGAGGTCATCGGCATATTGATCCATATTGTTGCCGTTCCACGGCTGCGAGGACTTGCCATGGCCGCGGCGATCGTGGGCGATGACGCGGTAGCCCTGCTGGGCGAAATAGAGCATCTGCACTTCCCAGGCATCGCCCGAGAGCGGCCAGCCGTGGGAGAAGAGGATCGGCTGACCGTTGCCCCAATCCTGATAGTAAATCGTCGTTCCATCTTTGGTGGTGATCGTCGGCATTGAACTTGTCCTATGCTGGGGTTGGTAGGATCTACGCCCAGGGGGCGAATGGTTTGCACCGCGGTGCTGACACGGTCAGGAAACATTTTGCAATGGTCAGCGGAAGTGATGCTTAGGTGCAGGTTGCCCTATGCTTTTTCACTCAGATCGAGCCAGGCGACGAGCAGGAAGCCGCCGACAAGACCCAGATGTTCGAAGAAGGAATTGGCGGCCATGAAGCGCTCCATTCCAGCGGGTAACTCCCAGAAACGCAGGGCGAGGAAGGTGGCCATGAGTGTGAAGCCACCGAGGGCGAGCGCACCCAGCCATCGCAGGAGACCCAAGAGAATCATGGCCGAGGCGGCAAGCTCCAGGACGATGACGAGCACCGCAAAGAGCGGCGCAGGCGACAGGCCGAAATGGGTCATCTCGCCGATCGCGCCCGGAAAGTCCGTGAGCTTGTCGAGGCCGCCCTGCAGATAGGCGGCGCAGAGGCCGAGATAGGCAATGAAGCGCATGAGGGCCGCGCCGAAAAGGGGACGGGCAAGCGACGTAAGTCGGATTTCAAGGGCATGCATGGCATCGATCCTCAGACTGCCCAGCAGGCGCAGCCGAGTGCGCCCCAGAAGCTCTTGAGATCGGAAACCGGCGCCTTCGAGCCCCAGGCACTGGCATGCGCATGGCCGTGGACATTGCAATCATTGGCGCAGCCGCAAGCAGAGATCAGGCGGCGATGCAGCGAGTTCTTGCCGGMACCTTCGGGTTCGCCCCAGGCGGCATAACCCTTGAAGCTGCGCACTGGTGACCAGTCGGGCATGGCGGGCGGAACTTCGTTCTCGTCCAGTGCGGCAAATGTGCCGGCGCCATAGACGATCTTGCCGCCGACCATGGTCAGATCCGAGGTGAGGAAGGAGATTTCCTCTTCGGCGCAGGCGAAGAAATCCTTGTCCGGCACGACGAGATCGGCGAACTGGCCCTTTTCGATGCGGCCCTTCTTGCCTTCCTCGTTGGAGAACCAGGTGACGTTTTCGGTCCACATGCGCAGCGCCGTTTCGCGATCCAGGCAGTTGCGGCGCGGATAGATCGCCATGCCGCCGACGGTGCGGCCTGTGATCATCCAGGAGAGTGACACCCAGGGATTATAGGAGGCGACGCGGGTGGCATCGGTGCCGGCGGAGACCTTGACGCCCTTTTCCAGCATGCGGGCGACGGGCGGGGTGGCCTCGGCAGCACCAACTCCGTAGCGCTCGACGAAATATTCGCCCTGATAGGCCATGCGGTGCTGCACGGCGATGCCGCCGCCGAGAGCAGCGATCCGGTCAATCGACTGTTCGGAAATCGTCTCTGCGTGGTCGAAGAACCAGTTGAGGCCTTCGAGCGGAATATCCTGATTGACCTTTTCGAAGACATCGAGCGCACGGCTGATCGTCTCGTCATAGGTGGCGTGCAGGCGCCAGGGCCAGCGGTTTTCCGCAAGTACGCGTACGACCTCTTCCAGCTCGCCTTCCATTTCCGGCGGCATGTCGGGGCGCGGCTGGCGGAAATCCTCGAAATCGGCAGCGGAGAAGACGAGCATTTCGCCGGCACCGTTGTGGCGGAAGTAATCGGAGCCTTGCTTGTATTTCACCGAGGCGGTCCAGTTCAGGAAGTCTTCCTTCTCCTGCTTCGGCTTCTGGGTGAAGAGATTGTAGGCGAGGCGGACGGTCATCTGGCCGTCATCGGCAAGCTTCTGGATGACGGCATAGTCATCGGGATAGTTCTGGAAGCCGCCGCCGGCATCGATGACGCCTGTTACCCCGAGGCGATTGAGCTCGCGCATGAAATGACGGGTGGAATTGACCTGATAGTCGAAGGGCAGCTTCGGCCCTTTGGCGAGCGTCGAATAGAGGATCCCGGCATTMGGCTTTGCGAGCAGCAGACCAGTCGGGTTGCCTTTGATATCGCGGGTGATTTCGCCGCCCGGCGGGTTCGGCGTGTCCCTGGTGTAGCCGACGGCGCGCAGAGCCGCGCCATTCAGCAGCGCGCGGTCATAAAGATGCAGGATGAAGACAGGGGTATCGGGGGCGATTGCGTTGATCTCGTCGATGGTCGGCAGGCGCTTTTCGGCAAACTGATGCTCGGTGAAGCCACCGACGATGCGGACCCATTGCGGCGGCGGGGTGATCGCCACCTGGCGCTTCAGCATGTCCATGGCATCTGCGAGCGATCGCACGCCATCCCAGCGCAGCTCCATGTTGAAGTTCAGACCGCCGCGGACGACGTGCGTGTGGTTGTCGATGAGGCCCGGAAGAACACGTTTGCCCTTGAGATCGACTACCTTGGTGTCCGGCCCCTTGAGCGCCATGATCTCGGCGTCATGGCCGACAGCGAGGAACCTGCCATCCTTGACGGCGACGGCGCTGGCGGTCGGATTGGAGCGGTCGAGCGTGGTGATCAGACCGTGATGCAGGATGAGGTCGGCGGTCGTGTTTTCCATAGTCTTCGTCCTCGAGCGCGAGCGTTATCAGACCTTGTCGGAGGGCTTGATGTCGGCGGCCTTGATGTCTGAGAGCTGGCCGCCCTTCGGCAGGTGGCCGAACATGTGCGGCTTGATCTGGTTCAGCCATGAGACTGCGGCCGGCTCCTTGTTGATCAGCGTTTTGGCGAACGGAATGACCTGCTCGCCGACGAGGATGCCGAGCAGCCCGACGAGCGCGATCACGGGGGGAGCTGGCGAACGAACATTCAGCAGGCTGTAGACGATGCCGACGAGAAGGCCGGCACCGAGGGAGAGGAGATAGATTTTCATTGGATCCTCGATTCATTTCCGCCTTCAAGGAAGGGCGGCATGCAAGGCAGGCGGAGGCTGACCACAGACCGCCTCCGCCGATGGAGCTTACTTMGCCGGGTTCGGGCCGATGCGATCGCCGTGCTTGACGCGTTCGGGCGCCTTGTGGACATGGGTGTAGGCGTAATCGACGCCCATGCCGTAGGCGCCGGAATGCTCCTTCACGATGCCAGTCACAGCGTCATAGGTTTCGCGGCGAGCCCAGTCGCGCTGCCATTCCAGCAGCACCTGCTGCCAGGTGACGGGAACGCAGCCAGCCTGGATCATGCGGTCCATGGCGTATTTATGCGCATCGGCAGACGTGCCGCCGGAGGCATCGGCGACCATGTAGATTTCGTAATCGGTGTCGTGCATGCAGGATAGCGCGAATGTCGTGTTGCAGACTTCGGTCCAGAGGCCTGAAACGACGACTTTCTTGCGGCCGTTGGCAGCGTTCTTCGCCAGCGCGTCGCGGACGTTCTGATCGTCCCAGGAGTTCATCGAGGAACGTTCGAGAATCGTATTCTCGGGGAAGACGGCCAGCAGTTCCGGATAGGTGTGACCCGAGAAGGCTTCGGTCTCGACCGTGGTGATGGTGGTCGGTACCTTGAAGGTCTTGGCGGCTTTAGCGAGGCCGACGACGTTGTTCTTCAGGGTCTGGCGGTCGATGGACTGGACGCCGAAGGCCATCTGCGGCTGCTGATCGATGAAGATAAGCTGGCTGTTCTGGGGTGTGAGGACTTCAAGATATCCGGACATTGGTCGTTCTCCCTGGTCATGAGGCCTTAAAGGCTGGAAATGTGTTGCCGGCATGCGTGCCCGAGAGGGGCAGGGCGTCGGTCGGCATCGCTTCCCCGCAAGAGCGAGGCCGCGTATTGCCGGCGAACCTACTTGGCAAAAACCAATTCCGATTGTTTGTTTTCACCCTCTTTTGTCGAAAATTGTCCTGACCTGCAGGGCCTCGTTGAGGCTTCGGAAGACCGAGAAACGGGAGGCCGGTAAAATTCTCGTACTTCTCTGTCGGGACGGGCGAGGCTCACGCGTCCTAGAGCCATGAACAGAGACCAACAGACCCAAGGAGGACGTTTCATGGTCAAGGTCATTTCACATCTCTGGTTTGCCGAAGGCGCTCGCGAGGCGGTCGAATTCTATGTCTTGCTCGTGCCCAATTCCGCGATCGGCGAGATCACCACCGTGCCGGCGGAAACGCCGAGCGGCCCTCCGGGCAGCGTCGAGATCGTGCAGTTCACGCTCGGCGGCCAGAATTTTGTCGCCATGCAGGCAGGGCCGTTCGAACCTTTCAACCATGCCTATTCCGTGCAGGTCATGTGCGAAGATCAGGCGGAGGTCGACCGCATCTGGGATGGCTTCCTTGCCAACGGGGGCACGGCGGAACAATGCGGCTGGCTCAGGGATCGCTGGGGTCTTTCCTGGCAGATCGTACCCAAGGCGCTGATCGAGATGATGACCGGCACGCGCAAGGGTAATGCCAAGAACATGACCGAGGCGATGCTGCAGATGGTCAAGATCGACATTGCCACGCTGGAAAAGGCGTTTCAGGAGGCCGCCTGATCTTTCAGGAAGCGGTATGACGGACGGCAGCCTCGGGAACGGTGGCTGCCGTTTCGGTTCCCGTGAGTGGTTTTTGAGGGAAAATCGTGCGATTGTGATAACGGGAGGCAATTCGAAAACGGGGGTGATTGAATTGGCAACTCGGCCACAGATTTCATTGCTTAGAGCCGGCGCGGTTTCGATCGTGCGCATGCGCAGCAACAGCGCGGATCATAACGAGAGCGGGCCGATTCCCCAGGCGGATGCCTTCAGTGTCATCGCGCAATTGAAGTCCTTCGACAGCCATCGCCTCTGGCGCAGCGGCAAGCTCGTCTTCGAGGGCGGGCATTCCGAGGGAACGCTGGCCATCACCGATCTGKGCGAGGAATGGCGCTGCCATCACCGCTCCTCCTTCGACAATGTGCGTTTCAACATCTCGCGCCAGGGCCTCTCCGATTTCAGCTACGAGGCGGGGCGGCCGGGCTTCAAGGGCCTCGATTGCAAGCAGGGGCAGCTTGATCCTGTCGTGCAGGGGCTTGCCATGGCGCTCTTGCCGGCGTTGAGCCAACCGGCGCATGCAAGTGCGCTTTTCATCGATCACGTCCTGCTGGCGCTGCAGGCGCATCTGGTGACCCGCTACGGCGGTGTCAGCTTGCCCGCGGAGCGATCGGGTGGGCTCTCGGCCCGCCAGCTCAACATGGCGACGGCGTTTCTTGCCTCGCTGACGGCGCGGGAGGCGACGGTTTCCGATGTCGCGGCGCAATGTGGGCTTTCGACCAGCTACTTCATCCGCGCTTTCAAGAAATCGACCGGCCGCACGCCGCATCGCTGGCTGATGGAATATCGGGCGGAGAAGGCGCGGCAGATGCTGCTCGGCACGGCCTCCATCGCCGAGATCGCGGTTGCCTGCGGTTTTGCCGACCAGAGTCACCTGACGCGGGTCTTCACCGCACTCAACGGAATTTCGCCCGGAACATGGCGGCGGGAGCGACGTATTTAAGGCGTGGTGCAGTTACGGACGGAAACCGCTGCACGCTTTTGCCGGCATACTTTGTAGCCACTCAAGTAAAAGTGAGCGGACGGGTTATTTTCAAAGTCTGCTGATATTACAAATCCGTAATGACGGGTGGTTACGCTTGCTGCCGGCCGGGGAAAGGTGCGATATTGTCGCACCAGCGAGACTTTTTGTCTCGCACGCCTCTTTCGACAGACCCTGGACAACCTCGAGTCCCTCCGGAGACGTGAATGCCGTTTTGGAAGCAGTTTGTACTTTGTCTCGTCGTCATCATGGCCGGCTTTGCCGCGTGGGTCTATTTTGTGCCCGGTGCCGGCGAGACGATGCGGAATGCAGGAATTCCCGACAATATCGTTTCCATGATTGCGCCCAAGGCCGACGAAACGGTTGATGCGCAGCAGGCACAAGGTCAGGGCGGTCAAGATCAGGGGCAAGGTCAGAGCCGTCGCAATGGCGGAGGTAACGGCGGTGGCGGTGGACGCAACGCAGCTACTCTCGTCGTCACGCAGGCCGTCGTTCAGGGCATCGTCAACGACCGGCTGAACGCAATCGGCACGGGCGACGCGATCCGCTCCGTTGCGGTGACGCCGCAGGCGACGGGCACGATCCGCGAAATCCTCATCAAGTCAGGCGATATGGTCAAACAGGGCCAGGTTCTCGCCAAGCTCGACAGCGAAGAGCAGGTGATTGCCCAGGGGCAGGCACAGGTGGCGCTGAACAGCGCGCTCGAGAAATCAAACCTCTACCACAGTATCAAGTCCAGCGTTTCGCGCATGGACGTCTTCGATTCCGAGATCGCCGAGCAGAATGCGCGACTGCAGCTGCAGGCCGCCGAGCTCAATCTCACCCGCCGCAACATCGTGGCGCCGATCGACGGTATCGTCGGCATCGTGCCGGTCAATATCGGCGACAATGTCACCACCTCGACGCCGATCGTCACGCTGGACGACCGCACTGAAATCCTCGTCGACTACTGGGTGCCGGAACGCTTCGCCAATACGGTTTCGGTCGGCCAGGGGGTCGAGGCGACGTCGGTGGCGCGGCCGGGCAAGGTGTTCTCCGGCGTGCTGGAAGCGGTCGATAACCGCATCGATCCGGCAAGCCGCACGCTGCGCCTGCGCGGACGCATCGACAACCGCTCGGACGAGCTGCGCGCCGGCATGTCCTTTTCGGTCAGCATGAAGTTTGCCGGCGATAGATATCCCGCCGTCAACCCGCTCTCCGTGCAGTGGGATGCACAGGGCTCCTTCGTCTGGCGGGTGACCGACAACAAGTCGCATAAGGTGCGGGTCACGGTCGTGCAACGCAATCCGGACTATGTGCTGGTCAACGCGGATCTTGATGATGGCGATCAGATCGTCACGCAGGGCCTGCAGCGCGTGCGCGAAAACGGCGCTGTGCGCGTGGCGACCGATGTCGCCTCGAACGACAAGGTCGCCGCCCAATGAGCGTGACCGAGATCCACCACGACAAACCGGAATCCAGCAAGGCGAGCTTCACTGCGCTCTTTGTGCGCCGGCCGATCCTGGCGCTGGTCTTCAACACGCTGATGGTGGTGGCCGGCCTTGCGGCCTATGTGGGCGTCGAAGTGCGCGAGCTGCCTGATGTCGACCGGCCGGTCGTGACGGTTCGCACGGCCTTCGACGGCGCTTCGCCGCAGACGGTCGACCAGGAATTGACCAAGGTCATCGAAGGTGCGGTCGCGCGCGTCAGCGGTCTCAAATCCATCTCTTCCAGTTCCCAGTTCGGCCAGAGCCGCGTGACGCTGGAGTTTTCCGATTCCATCGATCTGGCCGTTGCCGCCAATGACGTGCGCGACGCCATCGGCCGCATCGCCCAGAACCTGCCTGACGAGGCGGATGCGCCGCAGATCGTCAAGGCGGATTCGGATTCTTCGGCGATCATGCGCCTTGCGGTGACGTCGGATACGCTCAACATGGACGATCTGACGCTGCTCGTCGAAAACGAGGTGGTCGATCGTCTGGCCTCCGTGGACGGCGTTGCCGACGTCGAAGAATACGGCGATCAGGAAAAGGTCTTCCGCGTCGACGTCGATCAGAGCGCGCTTGCAAGCCGCGGGCTAACCATCGGCGATCTCACCAAGGCGCTCGACAATGCCGCGCTCGACGTGCCGGCCGGTTCGCTGAAGAGCCCGATGCAGGATATCGTGGTGCGCGCCACCGCCAGCCTGCAGACGCCTGAAGACTTCCAGAACGTCATCCTGCAGCACAATGTGCGCCTCGGTGACGTTGCGACCGTGACACTCGGGCCGCGCGACGGTGAGACGGCGCTGCGCTCCAACGGCAAGCCGGGCATCGGTCTCGGCATCATCCGCCAGGCGCAATCCAACACGCTGAATATTTCCACCGGCATTCACGCTGCTGTCGACCAGCTTTCCAAGACGTTGCCGAAGGGCACGACGATCGCGATCACCAGTGACGACGCTGTGTTCATCGAGGGCGCGATCCACGAAGTGGTGCTGGCACTGCTGCTGTCGGCCGTCATCGTCACCATCGTCATCTACCTCTTCCTGCGCGACTGGCGCGCGACGCTGATCCCGTCCGTCTCGATGCCGGTGGCGCTGATCGGCACGCTCGCAGCGCTCTACATGGTCGGCTTCTCGATCAACATTCTGACGCTGCTCGCGATCGTTCTGGCAACCGGTCTCGTGGTCGACGACGCCATCGTCGTGCTCGAAAACATCGTGCGCCGGCGCTCCGAGGGCATGGGGCCGCGTGCGGCTGCCGTGCTCGGCACACGCGAGGTGTTCTTCGCGGTCATTGCGACGACGGCCACGCTTGCCGCCGTCTTCATTCCGCTGTCCTTCCTGCCGGGGCAGGTGGGTGGCCTGTTCCGCGAATTCGGTTTCGTGCTCGCCTTCTCGGTCGGCCTGTCGTCGATMGTGGCGCTGACGCTGTGTCCGATGCTCGCCTCGCGCATGCTGACCAAGCCGATGATCGAGGATCACGGGTTGCTCGGCCGCTTCGGCGAGGCTTTCGCCCGCGTCTATAAATGGGGGCTGCATGCCTGCCTGAATGCACCCTTCATCGTCATCGTCTTTTCGCTCATCTTCGGTGCCGCCGCTGTGGTCGCCTTCGGTACGGTCAACAGCGAGCTGACGCCGGAGGAAGACCGCGCCATGGTGATGATGCGGCTAACGACGCCGCAAGGCTCCAGCCTCGACTATACGCGCGACAAGATGCAGTTGGTGGAGGAATACCTCCAACCGCTCGTCGACAGCGGCGACATCAGGAACATTTTCTCGATCTCCGGCCAGGGCGGCTCTTCCAATAGCGGCTTCATGGTCCTGACCTTGGCGCCCTGGGGCGAGCGTGACCGCACGCAGGCCGAGATCGTCCGCGACATCAACCAGGCGGCGTCAAAGGTGCCGGCGCTGCGTGGCAATGCGATTTCGTCGAACAGCCTGCGCATCCGCGGCGCCGGCAGCGGATTGCAGATGGCGCTGATCGGCAACGATCACGAGGCGCTGACGGCTGCTGCCGCCAAGCTGGTGCAGCAACTCGACGCGAGCGGTCAGTACGACACGCCGCGCCTGACCAACGAACCGTCGCAGGCGCAGGTCTCGGTCGCCATCGATCGCGAGCGGGCCTCCGACCTCGGCATCGACATAACAGGGCTTTCGACCGCCATCCAGTCGCTGCTCGAGGGCCGTTCGGTGGTGGACGTCTTCGTCGGTGGCGAATCCTATCCGGTGCTTTTGACCTCGACGATGCGGCCGATCGACGATCCAACCGATCTCGAAAACGTCTTCCTGAAGACCGGCGACGGCAAGATCGTGCCGATGTCGGTCATCGCTTCGCTGAAGGAAGGCTCGGTCGCCCCGCAGCTCAACCGCGAACAGCAGCTCGCTTCTGTTGCGATCACCGCCGGCCTGAAGGACGGCATGTCGCTCGGCGATGCCGTGAAGAACGTCACGCAGATGGCCGAGCCGCTGCTGCCGCCCGGCGCGCGCTTGCTGCCGCTCGCCGAAGCCGCAACGCTCGAAGAGAATTCCAGCGGTATGGCGCTGACCTTCGGCTTTGCAATCGTCATCATCTTCCTGGTGCTGGCCGCACAGTTCGAAAGCGTGCTGTCGTCGCTGATCATCATGTCGACGGTGCCGCTCGGTCTCGCCTGCGCCGTCTTCGCGCTTGTCATCACCGGCTCCAGCCTCAATATCTACAGCCAGATCGGCCTCGTGCTGCTTGTCGGCGTCATGGCGAAGAACGGCATCCTGATCGTGGAATTCGCCAATCAGCTGCGTGACCGTGGCGAAGATGTGCGCACTTCTATCGAGAAGGCCTGCGCGCTTCGTCTGCGTCCGGTCATGATGACGATGATCGCGACCATTCTTGGGGGTGTGCCACTGGTCTTTGCGCATGGCGCGGGTGCCGAAGCACGCGTAGCGCTCGGCTGGGTGATCGTCGGCGGTCTCGGCTTTGCGACGCTGGTGACGCTGTTCATCACGCCCGTCGCCTATCTGCTGATTGCCCGCTTCGCCAAACCGCATGCCCATGAGGAGGCGCGCCTGCATGAGGAAATGACGCAGGCGACGCGTCCGCGGCCGGGTCCGCAAAAACACCTCCAGGCTGCTGAGTAAGTCTTTATCAATACTTTCGGAAGCGCCCGCCGGACCTCATCGGCGGGCTTTTCTATGGTATATGAAGTCTTGTGAAATAAGATAAATTACTTCTGAAGATTAGTCGTTTTTTAAGCATAACCCGCAATGATTGCGATCAGTAACCGGCCGGTCTTCTCAGTTTTTCGAAGGCCATTGCGCTGCCTCCAGCGACGGCGGACATGAACGTCCGTGTGATTTCGGTACATCCTGTTTCGTTGCGTTTTGTAGTGTTTTTGGAGTTCGTACCGTGAGTATTTATCAGCGCACCTCCGTGGATGCGGCGCTTTATGTGCTGCGTGACATCAATCGAAATATGAAGGTTACGCAGAACCATATCACGACGGGTCTGCGCGTCGAAAAAGCCCAGGACAATKCCGCCTACTGGTCGGTCGCGACGACGGCGCGCCACGACAACAAGGCCCTGTCGGCCGTTCAGGATGCCCTCGGCATGGCTGCCGCCACCATGGGCACTGCATCTGCCGGCGTTAATAGCGTCATCGACGTCGTCACCGAGATCAAGGCAAAGCTTGTCGCCGCAACAGAGCAGGGCGTCGACAAGACCAAGATCAATGAAGAGCTCGACCAGTTGAAGGCGCAGCTTCGCAGCGTTTCGGAAGGTGCGGGCTTCAACAACGACAACTGGATCATCCTCGACAATACCTCCACGCCGACTCAGCCGCGACAGATCCCGGCCTCCTTCATCCGTAATTCGGATGGTACGGTATCGGTCGGCATGCTGAGCTACCATATCGACATCCCGCCGAGCGGCGCGACCTCCTCCAAGGATGCGCGCTATGTGATCGATGACCGGGCAGGGGGCACCGGCGAATATGGTGTGCTGACTTCCGCCTTCTTTGCAACCGAACTCGGCACGGCGAAAAACTGGGTGCTGACGAAGAGCAAGAACGGCAATACGGCCGGCCAGGTGGAAATCGGCCTGACGGCGGCGACAAGCAAACAGGACCTCAACGAGATGATCAGCGTCGTCGATGCCGCGCTCCAGCAGCTGACGACTGTCGGCTCGGCCTTCGGCGCGCTGGAAAAACGCATCAGCATGCAGGACGACTTCGCAAAGAGCCTGTCCGACAACATCACCGAAGGCATCGGCCGTCTCGTTGATGCCGATATGGAAGAGGAGTCGAGCAAGCTGAAAGCCCAGCAGACCCAGCAGCAGCTCGGCCTGCAATCGCTGAACATCGCCAACGCCTCCTACGACAAGGTGCGCCAGCTCTTCCAGAACTTCTAAGTTCTGATGCAGCATCATGACCGCGCGGCAAGCCCTGCTCGCCGCGCGGTTTTCTTTTCGGAGAGGTCAGGCTGCGGCTGCCTTTGCGGCCATCGTTGCCTTGGCCCACCAGACCAGTTCGTCGAAGGCTGCCTTTGCTGTCGGCAGCAGGTTCGCCTCGATCTCTTCGATCGGCTTGTTGCCGAAGGCSGGGTGGATCGACATGAAGTCGCCGCCGCCGATGTGCACGGCACTGCGGGTGGAGACCATATGAAGCTCAACGCCGATTCCGCGCAGATGTTCGACCGCGCGCGTGGCACCCGTGCCGCCATAGCCGATCGCGGTGAACGGCTTCCGCATCCATTCCTTGTAGGCCTGGTCGAGTGCGTTCTTGAGAACGGCAGTGATAGAATGGTTGTATTCGGCGACGACGAAGATATAGCCGTCGAAGCGCCCGATCATTTCCTGCCAGCGGACCGCTTCCGGATTCTGGCTCGGCATCCAAAAATTCGACGCCATCTCCTCGAAGAAGGGGAGCGGGTGATCGCGCAGGTCGATCAGTTCCACGTCGAAGTCATCACGCGCCTGAGCCTGTTTCAATATCCATTGTGCCGGGGCGTCGGCGAATCGGGTGGGGCGGGTTGAGCCGATAATAACGGCGATGCGGGGCTTAGAATTCAAAGTAACCTCCTGTATGCTGGTTTCCTACAGTAACCAGATTACGAATGGTTTGCGCGACTGCACAAGGAGGCACTTTGTTGAAACCAGATAACCACGAGGATACCGCCGCCTGCGAGACCACGGACAGTTGCCAGCAGGTCCGCGCCTGCGATCATATCAGCCGCATGCTGGCACGCATCAGCGACAAGTGGTCTTTGCTGGTCGTGCGGGTGCTCGGACATGGCCCCCTTCGCTTCAATGCGCTGCGCCGTGAAGTCGGGGAGATCAGCCAGAAAGTGCTGGCATCGACCCTGCGGGAGCTTGAGGAGAACGGCTTCGTTTCGCGCACCGTCACGCCGGTCACGCCGCCGCAGGTGGAATATGCGTTGACGGACCTCGGCCGAGAGTTCCTTTCTCCGGTTCGGGGACTGGCCGAGTGGGTGGTTGCAAATTCCGCGCGGATGGACGAGGCGCGCGCGGCCTATGCCAAACGCCGCGGCCTCGAGTAGCGGTTTTACCAATAAAGCTGGTGATATCGGGGCGCGGCTGCAACAGGTMGATGTTTCTCCAACGGAATTTGACCTATGAGGTGAGCATCTTCATCTTGTTGCCGCATTCCTTAACATTTTGCTCGGATCAGCTTCGAACGGAGAACCTCCTGTCCATGATCAAGAAATTCATCCTTCTGGCCGTTGCGGCGAGCTACCTCTCGGCTTGCACGACGACCGATCCCTACACTGGTGAGCAGAAGGTATCCAATACCGCCGGAGGTGCCGCTCTCGGCGCGCTCGGCGGTGCTCTCGTCGGTGTCGCCGTCGGCGGCGGCGGCCATGGCAAGCGCAACGCGGCGCTGATCGGCGCCGGCATCGGCGCGCTCACGGGCGGCGCCATCGGCAACTACATGGACCAGCAGGAATCCGAGCTGCGCGCCCAGCTCGAAGGCACCGGCATTTCAGTCACCCGTCAGGGCGACAACATCATCCTCAACATGCCGTCGAACATCACCTTCGACATCGACCAGGATGCGGTGAAGCCGGGCTTCTACCAGACGCTGAATTCTGTCGCGATCGTGCTGCGCAAGTTCAACCGCACGCTGATCGACATCAACGGTCATACGGACTCCACCGGCAGCCTGCAGCATAACCAGGACCTGTCGCAGCGCCGCGCACTGTCCGTTGCCGATTATCTCGGCGGCCAGGGCATCGACCAGCGCCGCGTTTCGGCCGTCGGCTACGGTCCTTCGCAGCCGGTTGCTTCCAACGCAACCGAAGCCGGCCGCGCCCAGAACCGCCGCGTCGAAATCCAGATCGCGCCGATCACCCAGAGCTGATCGGGCGGCGCCTGACGGCTGCCCTGTCCTTGGTCGATTTTAACCGTCCTCCGCAGCGATGCGGGGGACGTTTGCGTTTCAGGCGTCGAATCGAAGAGAGGGCAGGTGTATCCTTGGCGCGGATGAGCTTGCGATCGGCATCACCTGTATCCGGGCGCCGATGCTCCGGGCCTGCGGCTGGTGGGCGACCGCGCGGACAATCATTTCCTGATGCCGTCGGAAGCATCAGGCCAGGACGATGTGCTGGTCGGCCGCGTCAGGAAAGATCTCGGCGATCCCTCCGGGCGCAGCATTGCGCTCTTCGTCGTCGGCGACCAGTTGCTGAAGGGGCGGCGCTGAACGCCGTGCAGATTGCCGACAGCTGCTGCCAGGCTGAAACGAGAACGGCCGGGGGTTACCCGGCCGTCTTGCCTCAATGCTGCATCGTCGCGCCCTTGGTGATCTTGTCGACGATCTTCTTATCGGCGCGGAGCGCAATGCCGACGACCTTGGCGTCGTCCGGGGCGTATTCGGCAAAGACGGCCCGGTTAGCGGCGTCGTGGCCGGTTGAAAACATTTCTTCGATGAAGACCGAGGAGGTCACCTCGCGTTCCAGCGCGCGGCGGTGGATCGTCGATATCGTCGCTTCGTCGGCCGACAGGACGATGATCGGCTGGATGGATAGCGGGTTGTAGAGATTGCCGGCGCGGTCCTTGTAGGGTTCGCCGATAATGTCAGGATATTGCCCGGCGATGCCTGTCGAAAGGAAGGCTGTGACATTCAGCTTCTGCCAGCCGGCAAGATTGTTTCGCAGGACGATCGCAATTTTGGTATCAAACATTCCAGTCTCTTTCATCAGGGTATCGACTTCATAAGGGTAGTTACGGGCATTGAGCCAGGATCTAACGCCGCAGGTCTTCGAAGGTCTTGAACGTTTGTGCGAGCCGCAGGCCGGCAGCGGCATACTGGCCGCGCCCGCCGGCAGCGGCATCCTGACTGCGCCGGCTTTTCCCGGCATCGAGCGCATCGAGGCGCAGTTCTCGGGCAACATGTTCGAGCCGCACCGGCATGATACCTATGCGCTCGGCGTCACCCTGCACGGCGTGCAGACCTTCACCTATCGCGGCGAGCGGCGCTTCAGCATGCCGGGGCAGGTCATCGTGCTGCATCCCGACGAGGAGCACGATGGAGGAGCTGCGACCGAAGCCGGGCTGCATTACCGCATGCTCTATATGGAGCCGGCGCTGCTGATGGAATGCCTTGAGGCGGAAAAGATAGGTCTTCCCTTCGTCGACCAGCCCGTGATCGCCGACGGAKCGCTGGCCCAGGTACTGCTCGCCGCACTCGGCGAACTGGACCGGGAGCTGGACGAACTCTTCGTCGATGATTTCGTCAGCCGCGTGGCAGGTGGCCTGTCGCGGCATTCGCAGGTGCGCCGACGGGTTCTGGGCACTGTCGCCTGGAAACAGGTGCGGGCGGCGCGGGATTATCTGGAGGCGCATGCTCTGCGGCCGGTGCGCTCGGGCGAGCTGGAGAGCATTACCGGGCTCGACCGTTTCACCCTGTCACGGCATTTCCGCACAGCCTTTGCCACCAGCCCGCACCGTTACATGGTGATGCGGCGGCTGCAGCAGGCAAAGGCCCTGATGGGCGAGGGCGAAGGTTTTGCCGACGTGGCCGCCGCGACCGGCTTTGCCGACCAGGCGCATTTCATCCGGCATTTCAAGAAGGCCTATGGCATGACGCCGGGGCGTTGGGCAGGGCTTCAGCGTTTTTATGCGGCGAAGGCCAGCGATGGCAGCCTGCCGCGCTCCTGATCTGATGGCCTTCTATAACTGATTTCGCTGCCCGGTTCTTTGGCAGTCTAGCGTCACATATCCTTCATTGTCCCCGGGTAGGCAGGCCAACACCTGGAGACTGTCAATGCACTCGACCACACAACCAAATCGCCCCAAAATCGCCGAGACCGTTATCCACTCGACGGCGAGTATCAGAGATTCCGATATAGGCAGATGCTGCGAGATCTTGGCGGACACATCTCTGCACACGGTCGAACTCGGGGATTATTCCTATCTGGGGCCTCGCTGTATCGTCGGTGACGCGACGATTGGAAAATTCTGCGCTATTGCAGCAGAGGTCAGGATCGGCGCGCCCAATCATCCGATGGACCGCCCGTCCATGCATCGTTTCAGCTATTGCCCTGAATATTACTCAGCTGATGCCGTGCGCGATCAGTCCTTCTTCGATGAGCGCAAGGGAGATCGCGCCGTCATCGGTCATGACGTCTGGATTGGCCATGGGGTCATCGTGTTGCCGGGTGTAAAGGTCGGAGACGGTGCCGTGCTTGCTGCAGGAGCGGTCGTCACCAAAGACGTCCAGCCATATACGATCGTCGGCGGCGTTCCGGCCAAATTCATTCGCGAGCGGTTCACGCGGGATATCGCAGAGAAGCTTGCTTCCATCGCTTGGTGGGATTGGCCATTCGAGACCATCATGGAGCGGCTCGCGGACTTCCAGTCCAACGACATCGAGGCCTTCTGCGAGCGCTGGTCGTAGAACAATCTCAGCAAAAAATGTGTAGCGCTTCTACTGAGAACAACGAGGGTGGCTGGCAATGAGCGACGAGAGACAACAACATGATGCAGCGTGCCACTGCGGTTCCGTCAGGTTCCGCGTCCGGCTCGCCGACGCATTCAACACGATTCGCCGCTGTTCATGCTCCTACTGCCGGATGCGGGGCGCAATTGTCGTCTCGGCACAGCTTTCGGATATCGAATTTGTCCAGGGCGAAGACAATCTGACGCTTTATCAATTCAATACCGGCATCGCCAGGCACTATTTCTGCAAGACCTGCGGCATCTATACCCATCATCAGCGCCGCTCGAATCCAAACCAGTTCGGCATCAACGTCGCATGCATTGCGGGCGTCAGCCCCTTTGATTTCCCGGAGGTTCAGGTCATGGATGGTGTCTCCCATCCTGCGGATTCCGGGTCCGGGCCGCAGGTGGCCGGGATACTCCGGTTCGAGCCGACGACCTGAGATCATGCCCGCTAAGGGCAAAATTCGGTTTTCGCCGCGAACTTAGACGGACTGCTCCGCAAGCCCCGACCGGCGGGCGATGAAGCGGGCGAGCGCCGGGCCGATCAACAGGATCATCATGAAGCGGCCGGTCTGCATGGCCATGACGAAGGGCACGTCGACATCGCTTGAGGCGGCGATGATGGCGACGGAATCGGCGCCGCCGGGGCTGGTCGCCAGATAGGCGGTCAGCGGGTCGATGCCGGCGAATTTGTGGAGCGCCACCGCCATGCAGCCGCAGAGCGTCATCAGTATGAGGATGGAAGCGGAGACGCGCGGCAAGGCGCGGGCGGCATGCTTGATGATCGAGCGGGTAAAGCGCAGGCCGATGCTCCAGCCGATCAGTGCGTAGCTCAGCGCCAGGATCCACATCGGCAGCTCGATCTTCAACAGTCCGAAGCCCTGCAGAACGGCGCCGCCAATCAGCGGGATGACGATATTGCCGCCCTGGATGCGGAGGCGGAAGACGCCGTAGCAGCAGATAGCAGCGAAGACCATGGTCATGGCGAAGGCCGGCCAGTCGACGGGTGGGAAGAAGATCACCGGCGGCGGCTCCTCGCCATCTGCGGCAATCCAGAGACGGGAGATGACGGAGGCGCCGACGGCGACGAAGACGACGCGCAGGTATTGCATGAAGGCGACGAGGCGAGCATCGGCGCCATAGGCCTCCGACATGATGACCATGGCCGAGGCACCGCCGGGTGAAGAGCCCCAGACGGCGGTCGTGCCGGGCAGCACCTGCCAGCGCGTGAGCAGCCAGCCGAGGCCGGCGGCAATGGCGATGACCGAGACGATGAAGAGAAAGAAGAGCGGCGCATCCTTGGCCATGGTGCCGAGGATGTCGGGTGTAATGTTGCGCGCCATCAAGAGGCCGACCAGCACCTGGCCGAACTGCAGTGGCCAGTAGGGCACGCGCAGCTGACCCCTGCCGACGGTCAGGGCCAGTACGATGGCGGCAACCATCGGGCCGATCAGCAGCGAGGCGGGCAGCGCGAAGAGTTCGAGGAAAAGGACTGATATGGCCGACAAGGCGAGCAGCAATGCCCATTTGGGCAGGCTCGCTTTCTGAAGGAAGCTGCTTGCGTCCAAAACTATAATCCCGAACTTTTCGACCGGAGCGAGCCCGAAGGCGTAGGTGGGAGGAGGCCCCGGCATTATGAAGAGGCCGGCTGCGAGGGCCGGCAGGCGCAGACCCGGTATAGGCGCGGGGCGGCCAGAGGGTCAATTGCGGAATCTGGCCTTTCTCTCCCTAAAGCCTGACGTGTTTGGCAAGGAAATCAAGCAGGGCGCGCACGCGCGCCGGCAGTGGTCCGCCCTGGCCGATATAGACGGCATAGAACTCCTCGACATCACCGGGGCTGAGCTCTTCCAGAACGGTAACGAGCCGGCCTGCGGCGATATCGGCGCGGACGGTGAATTCGGTCATGCGGGCAAGGCCGGCGCCAGAGAGCGCCAGGTAACGCATGGCCTCACCATCGCCGACCTGCAGGCCCGGTGTCAGGGGAATGGTGATCGTCCCGCCATTGTCTATGAGCGGCCAGCCTTCCAGCGCCCGGGCATAGGAAAAGCCGATGCGGCGATGATTGTACAGTTCGGCGGCTGAGCGCGGTTCACCGTGTCGCTGCAGATAATCGGGCGAGGCAACGATGATCTTTCCGGCGGCCCCGAGCTTGCGGGCGATCAGGCTCGATGTCTTCAGCGGGCCGGCGCGGATTGCGACATCGGCGCGCTCTTCCAGCAGGTCGACGATCTTGTCGGTGTGGGTGATATCGAGTGTGACGTCCGGATGCTCGGCCATGAAGTCCGGTATCAGCGGCGCCAGCACATGATTGCCGAAGGAGCCGCTGGTGTTGACACTGATGCGGCCCGCCGCCTGCTCCCCGGCAGAGGCGAAACGCTCGGCCTCCGATATGTTGGCGAGAATTGCGATGCTGCGTTCATAGAAGGCGCAGCCTTCCGGCGTGAGCTGCAGCTTGCGCGTCGAGCKGTTGACGAGGCGGGTGCCGAGCCGGGTCTCCAGCCGTGCGACCAGCTTGCTCACGGCTGACGGCGTCATGCGCCGCATCTGCGCGGCAGCGGAGAAGCCGCCGCGCTCGACGACGCTGACGAAGACTTCCATTTCGCCGGATCGATTGATGTCCTGACGGCTCATGATGATGAATTCAAATCACAGATGATATGCTCACAGGCAATCTATATCATCGTAATAGTGGGGTCTATCTCTACCTGAGAGAATAGGAGATCGGATCATGGAATACAGAAATCTCGGCGCATCGGGCCTGAAGGTGCCGGTGCTGAGCTTCGGGGCCGGAACCTTCGGCGGCAGCGGCCCGCTCTTCGGCGCCTGGGGCACGACGGATGCGCAGGAGGCGCGGCGGATGGTGGATATCTGCCTGGAGGCCGGCGTGACGCTTTTCGATACGGCAGATGTCTATTCCGCCGGTGCTTCGGAGGAGGTGCTGGGACAGGCAATCTCTGGCCGGCGCGATGCTGTGTTGATCTCCACCAAGACGGCGCTGCCAATGGGCGAGGGGCCAAATGACTGGKGCAGCTCGCGGGCGCGGTTGATCCGCGCGACCGAGGATGCGCTGCGCCGGCTGGGCACCGACTACATCGACCTCTTGCAGCTTCACGCCTTCGATGCGTCGACACCGGTGGAGGAGGTGCTTTCGACGCTCGACGGGCTCGTAGCTGCCGGCAAGGTGCGTTATATCGGCGTTTCCAATTTCTCCGGCTGGCAGCTGATGAAATCGCTCGGCATTTCCGAGAAATATGGCTACCCGCCTTATGTTGCCCATCAGGTCTATTATTCGCTGGCCGGGCGGGATTACGAATGGGAGCTGATGCCGCTTGCCGCAGACCAGCAGGTAGGCGCGCTGGTCTGGAGCCCGCTCGCCTGGGGCCGGCTGACCGGCAAGATCCGTCGTGGTGCGCCGCTGCCCGAGGGAAGCCGCCTGCATCAGACCGCCGACTACGGTCCACCTGTCGATGACGAAAAGCTCTTCGATATCGTCGATGTGCTGGACGAGATCTCGGCCGAGACCGGCAAGACGGTGCCGCAGATCGCCATCAACTGGCTGATCGGCCGGCCAACGGTTTCAAGCGTCATCATCGGCGCGCGAAACGAGGAGCAGCTGCGGCAAAATCTCGGTGCCGTCGGCTGGAGCCTGACGCGGGAGCAGATCGAGCGGCTGGACACAGCCAGTGCCGTGACGCCGCCTTATCCCTACTTCCCCTATTATCGGCAGGAGGGCTTTGCGCGGCTCAATCCACCCGCTGTCCCTGCAACAAAGATGGGATGAAATCTTCCCGGAATCCCGGCTGGACAGCCGCTTTGACTTGCCTCATACCCAGCCTGCTACAGATACTGTAGCAGGCTGTGGAATGCAGGGAGATCAAGGGCATGGCACTGCGCGACGCGAAGGCTGGGGTGCGAAACGAAGCGGGGATCGAAGCCGTCACGGGCATTCTGAAACAGCGCTTCGGGGAGCGCTTCCAGACCGGCCAGGCTTTTCGCGCCCAGCATGCACACACGACCACCTATATCCCTGCCCAACTGCCCGATGGCGTGCTCTTTGCCGAGACGGCTGACGACGTCAAGACCGCTGTGCGAGCCTGCGCCGACCATAAGGTGCCTGTTATCGGCTTCGGTACCGGCTCTTCGCTCGAGGGCCAGGTCAATGCCCCGGATGGCGGCATTTCCATCGATTTCAGCCGCATGAATCGGGTGATCGAGGTCAATCCTGAGGATCTCGACTGCACGGTCGAGCCCGGCATTACCCGCGAGGCGCTCAACATCCATCTGCGCGATACCGGCCTGTTCTTCCCGATCGATCCCGGCGCCAACGCCTCGATCGGCGGCATGACCTCGACGCGGGCCTCCGGCACCAATGCTGTGCGCTACGGAACGATGAAGGACAATGTGCTTTCAGTGACGGCAATCACTGCGACGGGGGAGGAAATCCGCACCGCGCGCCGCGCTCGCAAGTCGTYGGCCGGTTACGACATGACGCGGCTTTTCGTCGGCGCGGAAGGCACGCTCGGCATCCTCACTTCGGTGACGCTGCGGCTGCAYGGCATTCCGCAGAAGATCGCTGGCGGCGTCTGCGCCTTTCCGAGCGTGAAGGCGGCCTGCGACGCCGTCATCATGACGATCCAGATGGGCATTCCGGTGGCCCGCATCGAACTCGTCGATGCGCTGCAGATGCGTGCCAGCATCGCCTATGCCGGCCTTCCCTATGAGGAGAGCCCGGCGCTCTTCCTCGAATTCCACGGCACGGATGAGACGGTGGCGCTGCAATCGGCGGCCTTTGCCGAGATCGCGGCCGAATGCGGCGGCGGCGAATTCAAGTGGACGGCGAGCCCCGAGGAGCGGACGAAACTCTGGAAGGCGCGCCATGACGCCTACTGGTCGGTGCGCGCGCTCGCACCCGGACTTGCCGTACTTTCGACCGATGTCTGTGTTCCGATATCGCGGCTTGCGGATTGCGTTGCCGAGACGCAGGCCGATATCGAGGCAAATGGTTTGCTGGCGCCGATCGTCGGCCATGCGGGCGACGGGAACTTCCATGTGCAGCTATTGTTCGACGACAAGAGTGCCGCGGGGATCGCGACAGCCGAGGAATTCGTGGCCCGGCTGAATGCGCGGGCGCTCGCAATGGATGGCACATGCACCGGTGAACACGGGATCGGGCAGGGGAAAATGGCGTTTCTGGAGCAGGAGCTCGGCGGTACGGTGGATTTGATGCGCCAGATCAAACGGGCGCTCGATCCTGACAATATCCTCAATCCCGGCAAGATTTTTCATCTGGGCTGAAAATGGAATAATCTCATGATCTTGGCCCTTGCTCCCGGCATGAATAGCGCTAGTGTCGGCAACAGAATCCCGAATGGAGAATCCCTGACTTGGTAGGCCGCTTCCTCGTCTTTCTAGGAGGAGTGATCGTCGTAGTGCTCTTCGTGGCACTGCTGGCGCCGTTGTTCATCGACTGGACAGACTTTCGCAAGAATTTCGAGGATCAGGCAAGCCGCATCATCGGCAAGAAGGTGACGGTGCATGGCACGGTCGACGCACGGCTTCTGCCGTTTCCGTCCGTGACGCTGCACGATGTACGCGTCGGCCAGGAGGACGACGGCACGCCTGTGGTGCAGGTCGAGCAGTTCTCCATGGATGCCGAGCTTGCGCCGTTCCTCTCGGGCGAAGCGCTGATCTTCGACATGCGCGTCGTCAACCCCAAGGTGCGGCTGCGGCTTCTGAAGGATGGTGCGCTGGACTGGACACGCGGCAGCCGGCCGGAAATTCCGGCCAAGACCGTGGTTCTGGAAAATGTGCATGTGAGCGGTGGCGAGATCGAGTTCGTCGACGACCAGTCCGGCCGTTCGCGGAACGTGACCGGGCTCAATGCCGAGATGTCGGCCAAGTCGCTCGCAGGTCCGTGGCACATCGAGGGCGACGGCGCGCTCGACGGCGAGCATGGCAGCTTTTCGATCTCCAGCAATCAGCCGGACGAGAGTGGCGTGTTGCGCATGCGCACCCGGCTTGCACCCGACAAACATCCGGTCACCGTCGATCTCGATGGCGAGCTGAAGCTCGTCGACAGCCGTCCGAACTATCAGGGCACGCTCTCTGCGGCGATCGAAAACCGCGAAGGCAAGGCCGAAAAGGGGGAGCCGCCGCCGCCGCGCCTCAAGGGCCGTTTCGAGCTCACCAACGACCGCATCCGCATTCCCGAATACCGCATGGAAGTCGGCTCGACCGACGATCCCTATGTGATCTCCGGCGAGGCGACGCTCGATACCGGCACCGCGCCGGAATTCCTGCTGACCGCCGATGGTCAGCAGATCGACGTGAACCGGATCGGCAATCAGGGCGCT
Organism: Rhizobium sp. 05L429; assembly: GCF_056397645.1. Taxonomy (NCBI): domain Bacteria; kingdom Pseudomonadati; phylum Pseudomonadota; class Alphaproteobacteria; order Hyphomicrobiales; family Rhizobiaceae; genus Rhizobium; species Rhizobium sp. 05L429. The sequence continues at coordinate 192,914 of NZ_JBFTNV010000006.1, forward strand.
GCCGGCAAGACCAACCGCGACCCGGCGGTTTCGGCACGTCAGAGGCTGAATTCGCTGATCGAGATCATMGCCCAAGTGCCGATCCCGCAGGTGCCGGGCAAGGCGACCGTGCGCCTGCCTGCAATCGTTGCCGGCGATACGACGATCCGCGATGTGGCGCTGGAACTGGAGCCCGCCGGCAATGGCTGGATGATCGGCAATGCCGTCGGCACGCTACCCGGCCGCACGCAGGTGGAAGGCAAGGGCAAGCTGACGCTCACGGGCGATCCGTCCTTCAACGGCCAGATGGTGGTTGCCTCCAACCAGCCGACCGGGCTTGCCTCCTGGCTGGCGGGGTCGGTCGATCCGGCCATCCGCCAGCTGCGGCGGGCGGGCTTTTCAGCCAACGTCAGCCTGACACATGATCTGCAGCGCTTCGAAAACCTGGAAATCGCGATCGGTGCTGCGACGCTGAAGGGGCGGCTGGAGCGGCAGGCGACCAACGGCCAGACGCCGTCTTTATCCGTCGCACTGAACGGCGATACGCTCGATCTCGATGCGCTGCGGGCGCTAACCGGCCTCTTTACCGGCCAGGACGCCGGCGACAACGTGCTCGACCACAAGATTGCCGCACAGCTCAAGGCCGACAAGTTCACGGCTTTCGGTGTGCAGGCCGACAATGTCGAGACCACCTTTACGCTCGCCGACGGAGCTCTTTCCGTCGACCGGATGTCGATCAAGAACCTTGCGGGTGCCGAGCTGACGGCGACCGGCAAAGCGGAAGGGTCGCTGCTCGACTACAAGGGCACCGGCGAGATCACCTTCAAGTCCGCAGATCCCGGCTCCTTCTTTGCCATGCTGCGTGAGCATCTGCCGCATCACCCGGTCATGGACCGGCTGGTGCGTAATGCCGCCTGGTACGGCAATACTGCTCTTCGCGGCGCGCTGACGCTCGGGGGCGATGACGGCAATGCGCTGTCAGTGACGCTGGCAGGTGTTTCGAACGGCAGCCGCGTCAATCTCGACTACCGCATGTCAGACCTTCTGGCGCTGACCGGCAACGGCACGACGAMGCTGGAGGCGACGCTCGACAACGCCGTTCCGTCGATCCTCTTCGGCCAGGCGGGTCTCGATCCTCTGCCGATCGATGCAGGCGCCAACGGCCGCATGACGCTGAAGGTAACGGCGGCGGGCAACGATCCTGCCGATGCCGCGCTGACCTTCGCGACAGACCGGACGTCGTTTACGGCAAACGGCAAGGTCGATGTGCGGCCCGACACCTTCATGAACGGCAATCTCGCCGTGTCGCTCGAAAGCGCCGATCTCGATCCGTATCTGGTCATGAACGGCATCGCGCTGCCTGAGCTTGGCACCGGGCTGCCCTTTGGTCTGCAGACCAACGCGGCCATCGATCCCGATAAGGTGGTTTTCTCCGACCTCAAGGGCCATGCGGCCGACAATGAATTCTCCGGCGCGCTGACCTTCGACCGCAAGGCGGCGAAGACGACGGCAAGCGGCGCCCTTGCGCTTTCCAAGGCCGATCTCGGCTGGCTCGGCGAGGCGGTATTCGGGCAGATCAACGACCCGGCCAACGGCCAGTTGACGACGGCAGCCCTCGGCCAGCCGCTCTTCCGCGATCTCGACGTCAATCTGAAGCTCACCGCCAAGCAGTTCTGGCCAGGGCTCTTCGATACGGCTGTCAATGATTTCACCTCCGATGTCGCCTACAAGGGCGACGAGGTGCAACTCAATAACATGGCGGGCATCTGGGATGGCGGCACGCTTTCGGGCAATATGCTCTTTACCAATGCCAACGGCACGGGCTTCCTGCAGTCGCGGCTGGTGCTTGCCGATTCCGATCTTGGCGGCGTGGTCTGGCCGCGCGACGGCGCCCCTGTCGCCAACGGCAAGTTCGGCCTGTCGCTGGCGCTCGAAGCTTCGGGCAAGACGGTTTCGGACATTGCGAGTTCGCTGAACGGCTCGGGCGAAATCCGGCTCGGCGAGACCAGCGTTCGCGGGCTGAACCTCGCGATCCTGGCGCCGCTGCTGGCCGCTACCGATCCGATGCAGGACCAGATCAATGCCGGCAAGATACATCCGATCGTCGAAACGCTGCTGAACAACGGCGAGGCGAAGCTGCCGCCGCTCGGCATTCCCTTCAACGTGACTGACGGTACGCTGCGGGTCCAGAATGTCAGCGTCGCCAACGACCTGGCGCATTTGACTGCCGATGCGCAGGTCGAGCTGCCGCAGGGGCGCATCAGCGCGACGCTGGGCATCGGTCTCAATCCCGGCGCGGAGGCGCTTTCGGGTGCGGAGCCCGGCATCCGGTTGAACTTCTCCGGCCTGCTGGCTTCTCCAGGCAAGACGATGGATGTGACCGACATCACGAGCTACCTTTCGCTGCGCGCTTTTGAGCGCGAGCGGCGGCGCGTCGAGCGGCTGCAGACCAATGTGCTGGAAAAGCAGCGGCTGCGGCGTGAGGTGGCGCTCCACCGGTTCAATGACGCCCAGCGGGCTGCGGCTGCCGAGGTCGAGCGCCAGCGGAAGGCGGAAGAAGAGCGACTGAGGGCCCTTGCGCAGGAAGCCGCACAGCGCAAGGCGGTAGCCGAGGCGAAGGCGGCTGCCGAAGCGGAGGCACGCGCCAAGGCTGAGGCAGAAGCGAAGGCTAAAGCTGCTTCGGAGGCCGAGGCCGCGCGGCGGGCCGAACAGCCCTTGTCGCCCGGGCAGCTTAATTTCGATCAGTTGCCGGGCGTTCAGGCGCAGTAAGAKGGCTGGTCAGGCAGGCCGGCCTATCAGGCGTTCGCCGCGGCATTTTTCAGCCAGCACAGAACGTGCAGACGCAGCGCCGAGGAGAGGTTGCTGTCAGGCGGGCGGCCATCATCGATTTCGGATATCAGCGCCGCGAGCGGCAGGGAGCGACTTGCGGCAATCGCCTTCAACTCGGTCCAGAATTCATCTTCCAGCGAGAAACTGGTGCGGTGCCCATGCAATGTCGCCGAGTGTTTGCGGATCATCGGGCTGCTTCGTCTTCGTTGAGAAAGCGATTCAGGCAGGAATCGCATCTGTTTKATCGCTCGGGCTTTTCACCCACTGGCGATCAGGTCTCGTCGTCTTCGATACGGCCCTGATCGAGAGCCTTTTCGGCCTTCTCGTTGAGGGCGCGGGTCAATTGTTTTTCGGCCTTGGTACGGCCGTGGGAGATACGATTCTGCTCCGCCTGCTTTTCCTTCTCGGAGCGAGCCTGCTGCTTGCGGAACTGGCGTAGGTTGACGATTTCGGCGCTCATGCAGTTGCCTCCATCACGAAAAAAGGGAGGCATTCGCCTCCCTCTGCATTACTGCTTCTTGCGGAAGGAATCGAGCGAGATAACGGAGCCCGGCTTCTTCTCTTCGCCGTCGGCGGTAGGCTTTTCGTCCGCACCCTCCGTCTTGATGGCATCGACGGGATAGGCGGTGATCTCGGCCGCCGGCAGTTCCTCGCCGTCGCTCAGCGGGACGTCGAACTCCAGTTCGAAATTGACCGAGGGGTCGTAGAAGCCTCTGATGGCATTGAAGGGGATGACGAGCTTTTCCGGCACGTCGGAGAAGGACAGGCCGATCTCGAAATGGGATTCGGTGATCTTCAGTTCCCAGAACTGGTGCTGGATGACGATGGTCATCTGCTCAGGATATTTGGACTTCAGGTGCTGCGAAATGCGCACGCCGGGAGCGCCCGTGAGAAACGTGATGAAGAAGTGATGGTCGCCGGGCAGACGGCCCGTCGTTCCGACTTCGGTCAAGACCTTGCGGATGACACCGCGCAACGCGTCCTGTGCCAGAATGTCGTAGCGGATATGATCCTGCCCCATGCTTTTCCTGTCTTTCGTCGGTTTAGAAGTCTTTTCACGAACTTATATGGCACGTCCGGGCGCTTTGGGAAAGGCGCAAGCCGATTCATGCGTTCATCAAGCATACATGATTTCGTCGAAAAAGGGGAGAAGGTGAAGGCTTCTGTTGCCAGGTGCCTTCGGACCCCGCCTTACGGGGCTAACCGTAAGGGCTTAGTTCGGAATTCTCACACCGCCATTAGGCAGCGAGAGCGTATTCCTTAGCGTTGTTGTCGTTTGCAACTACACTTGTGACCCGATAACGGCGGTATCATGCCGAGCGAAAAGTCGATCTTTACACCCTTGTCGATCCTATTTCGCCCCCATCAAAAGCAGGCCTTTTCCACTCACGGAAATCCGCCTGTTTTTGGTGGAGGCGCCGGGTACCGCCCCCGGGTCCAATAGGTTTATTCCACCGCCCGTTTATCGCCATAGCCGGCCCGAAAGCCGGCAGGAGGGATATAGTGTTTTTGTGATCGCAAGGGAAGGGGATACGTCATAAAAGCGTCGCGGTTTCCCGCAGTTTTGCTTGGATATTCAGGAGAGCTCATTGGTTTTCAGCCGCTTTGCCCTTAAATTGCTGGCAAAAGGAATCGGCTGACACCATGAAGCAATATCTCGACCTCCTGAGCCATGTGATGGAAAACGGCACCGACCGCGGCGATCGTACCGGCACAGGCACGCGCTCGGTCTTCGGCCATCAGATGCGTTTCGATCTCGATGCCGGCTTTCCGGTGCTGACGACGAAGAAGCTGCATCTGCGCTCGATCATCTATGAGCTCTTGTGGTTCCTGAAGGGCGAGACCAATATTCGCTATCTGAAGGACAACGGCGTCAGCATCTGGGACGAATGGGCCGACGAAAACGGTGATCTCGGACCGGTCTATGGGGCGCAGTGGCGCTCCTGGCCGGCGCCCGATGGCGGGCATATCGATCAGATCGACAATCTCGTGAAGGGCCTCGTCAAGAATCCGAATTCGCGCCGCCATATCGTTTCGGCCTGGAATCCGGCCGAAGTGGACAATATGGCGTTGCCGCCCTGCCACTGCCTGTTCCAGTTCTATGTGGCCGACGGCAAGCTTTCCTGCCAACTTTACCAGCGTTCTGCCGATATCTTCCTCGGCGTGCCGTTCAATATCGCCTCTTATGCGCTGCTGACGATGATGGTGGCGCAGGTGACGGGGCTGAAATACGGCGAGTTCGTTCATACGCTCGGCGATACGCATCTCTACCACAACCATTTCGACCAGGCGAAGCTGCAGCTGACGCGTCAGCCGAAGCCGCTGCCCCGCATGGTGTTCAAGCGTGACGTGAAGGATATATTCGGCTTCGTCTACGAGGATTTCGAGCTCGTCGGTTATGATGCCGATGCCAGTATCAAGGCGCCGATCGCCGTCTGAAGCGTGTCGCGATCTCTCTGATCGCTTCCCACGCTTTAGACTTTTGTTTCGCATGTCGTTATCGCAAGACGGCTGCACAGTTTTGAGCGACATGCTCCAAGCCGGGAAGGCCGATGTCCGATATCCGCAAGACCATCTTCGTTGCCGTTGCGCGCAATGGCATCATCGGCCGCGACGGCGACATGCCCTGGCGGCTTTCGACCGATCTCAAGCGCTTCAAGGCGATGACAACAGGCAAGCCTGTCGTGGTCGGCCGCAAGACATTCGAGAGCTTCGGCGGCAAGCCGCTGCCGGGGCGCCAGCATGTGGTGATCTCGCGCGGCGCCGATATCGATCATGCCGACGTGCATATGGCCCGCTCGCTCGACGAAGCGATCACGATGGCCGAAGAGCTCGCTCGCAATCAGGGCGAAAACGAGATCTCCATTCTCGGCGGCGGGCAGATCTACGCGCAGGCGATGGCGCTGGCCGACCGGATGTGCGTGACGCATGTCGAGGCCGACGTGGATGGCGATACATCTTTTCCTGACATCGATCCCGCTGTCTGGGTGGCGACGGAGAGCCTTGATGTTCCGGCCGGGGAGAAGGATACCTTTCCCACCCGTTTCGTCGTTTATGAACGTCGAGACGCCTGAAAAGGAACTATTTTCCAATTATATTGACCAAGTTTCTGACACCGCGTTGAAAGCCGGTGCTGTGATACTTATAACGGTCGGATCGCATCCGCCGGCAGCCCCCACGGCGGTTGGATGTGTATGACGTAACGAACAACGAGGTTTTGATGCCCTGGAGCAATCAGAATGGCGGCGGCGGCCCTTGGGGCGGCGGCGGCGGTAATAATCAGGGACCATGGGGGCAGGGGCCGAACCGTCCACGCGGCGGTGGCGGCGGCAAGGGCGGTCCGCCCGATCTTGAAGACATTATCCGGCGCGGGCAGGATCAGCTGCGCGGCTTTATTCCGGGCGGTTTCAACGGCGGTGTCGTTGCGATCGTCGTGGCTGTCATCGCGATCTTCTGGCTTTTCCAATGTATTTACGTCGTCCAGCCGGACGAGCGCGGCGTCGAGCTGCGCTTCGGCAAGCCCAAGGAAGAAATTTCCATGCCGGGCCTGCATTTCCATTTCTGGCCGCTTGAGACCGTCGAGACGGTCAAGGTGACGGTGCAGCAGCTCAATATCGGCGCGACCACGGCTGGCTCTTCCAGCGGTCTGATGCTGTCGAGCGACAAGAGCGTCATCAACGTGCAGTTTGCTGTCTTTTATACGATCAGCGACCCGAGGGCCTATCTTTTCGGCGTCGAGAACGCGGCCGAGACGCTGCAGCAGGTTTCCGACAGCGCCATGCGCGAAGTCGTCGGCCGCCGTCCTGCACTGGACGCATTCCGCAGCAACCGCCAGCCGATCGAGACGCAGGTTCTCAACATCGTTCAGGATACGATGAACCGCTACGGCGCGGGCATCACCGTGACGGGCGTAACGATCCAGAACGTGGCGCCGCCGCGCGAAGTTGCCGACTCCTTCGAAGAAGTTCAGCGTGCCGGCCGCGACCGCGACAGCACGATCGAGGACGCCAACCGCTATACGAACCAGAAGCTCGGCCAGGCGCGAGGCGATGCCGCCCGTATCCGTGAAGACGCAGCCGCCTATAAGGACCGCGTCGTCAAGGAAGCGGAAGGTGAGGCACAGCGCTTTACGGCCATCAATGACGAATATTCGAAGGCTCCCGACGTGACGCGCAAGCGCCTGTTCCTCGAAACGATGGAGCAGGTTCTGAAGAACTCCAAGAAGGTCCTGATCGACGACAAGCAGGGCGTCGTGCCCTACCTGCCGCTCAACGAGATCAACAGACCGGCTCCGGCACGGCAGGGAGGTTGAACCATGGTATCGAACAGACTTCCCGTAATCCTCATCGCGCTCGCGATCCTTCTCGCCATTCTCTATTCGTCGATCTTCGTCGTGAATGCGCGTGAACAGGCAATCGTCGTACGCTTCGGTCAGATCCAGTCGGTGAAGACCGAGCCTGGTCTCTATTTCAAGCTGCCGTTCGGCTTCATGGATGCCGACCGCGTACAGTTTGTGGAGAAGCGCGCCCTGCGGCTCGACCTCGATAATATCCGCGTTCAGGTTCAGGACGGCCAGACCTTCGATGTCGATGCCTTCGTGATCTACAACATCGCGGATGTGCGCCGTTTCCGTGAAACGGTGTCAGGCGACCGCGACGCTGCCGAGGCACGGCTGCGCGCGCAGCTCGATTCCTCGCTTCGCCGTGTCTACGGTCTGCGTGACTACAACGCAGCGCTTTCGGAAGAGCGCGTGGCGATGATGCTCGAAATCCGCGACGATCTTCGCACGGATGCCGAAAATCTCGGCCTGCATATCGATGACGTCCGTATCCGTCGGACGGATCTTTCGCCGGAAGTGGCTCCGAACACCTACAACGCCATGCGCTCCGAGCGTCTGGCCGAAGCAGAGCGCATCCGCGCCGAAGGTAATGAAGAGGGCCAGCGCCGCCGGGCTATCGCCGACCGCCAGGTCGTCGAGCTCACCGCCGACGCGCAACGCGATTCGGAAATCCTACGCGGTCAGGGTGACGCGGACCGTAACCGGATCTTCGCTGAATCCTTCGGCAAGGACCCGGCCTTCTTCGAGTTCTATCGCTCGATGGCCGCCTATTCCACGGCACTTTCCTCGCAGGATACGACGCTGGTGCTTTCGCCGAGCTCGCAGTTCTTCCGCTACTTCGAGAATGCTGACGGCAGCCAGCCCGCTGGACCGGGCCAGACCGGTGGCCTCTTGCCGCCCGCAGCCGCGCAGCCGGCCGCTCCGGCACAGCCGGCGAACTGACGACAGACGGAATGCAGGACCTCCTCACCGGGCTTGCATTCTTCCTCATCATCGAGGGGCTGGTCTACGCACTGGCCCCTCGTTTTCTTGTCGAGATGGCGAAGCTTCTTCCTACCGTGCCCGAACGACAACTCAGGGTCTTCGGGCTTGCTGCGATGGCGCTCGGCGTCGGCTGTGTCTGGCTTTTACGAGGCTAAGTCATATTCGCACGGGGATTTCTCGAAAAGGTGATTTCGCCCTCCATCATTCCGCCTTATGCTGATGGTGTATGTGCGCTTTATCCCCAGACGAGGAAGCTTGATGGCCCCCACGACTCGCTCGCCCTTCAGACGAACGCTCGCGCTTTTGGCCGGCACTGCCCTCCTGGCAAATGTCGGTGCAGGCGGTGTTGCGCATGCGCAAACCGCCCCGGCGCCCGCTGTACCTGAACAGGCAGCGCCCGCGGCACCTCAGCCCGCGCCCATCTCACCGGCTGCAGTTGCGCCCGCGGCTCCGCCGATGCAGATGACGGCTCCGGGCAGCGGAACGGCTTCCGTCGCGGATCTTGCCGAAGGGCTGCTCGATGCCGTGGTCAATATCTCGACCTCGCAGAACGTGAAGGATGACGAGGGCGCAGGCCCCGCACCGCGCGCCCCCGACGGCTCGCCCTTCCAGGAATTCTTCAACGACTTCTTCAACAAGAAGCAGGGCAATCGCGGCCCCAACCACAATGTCAGCTCGCTCGGCTCCGGCTTCGTGATCGATCCCTCGGGCTATATCGTCACGAACAACCACGTGATCGAGGGCGCCGACGATATCGAGATCAATTTTGCCAACGGCTCCAAGCTCAAGGCCAAGCTGATCGGCACCGATACCAAGACCGACCTTTCCGTGCTGAAGGTGGAGCCGAAGCAACCGTTGAAATCCGTCAAGTTCGGCGATTCCAGCACGATGCGCATCGGTGACTGGGTGATGGCGATCGGCAACCCGTTCGGCTTCGGCGGATCGGTGACGGTCGGCATCATTTCGGGCCGCGGCCGCAACATCAATGCCGGTCCCTACGACAACTTCATCCAGACGGATGCGGCGATCAACAAGGGCAATTCCGGCGGTCCGCTCTTCAACATGAAGGGCGAGGTGATCGGCATCAATACCGCAATCATCTCTCCGTCGGGCGGCTCGATCGGCATCGGCTTCTCCGTGCCGTCGGAGCTTGCTTCCGGCGTCGTCGATCAGCTTCGCGAATATGGCGAGACGCGGCGCGGCTGGCTTGGCGTGCGCATCCAGCCTGTCACCGACGAAGTGGCCGACAGTCTCGGCCTCGACAGCGCCAGGGGCGCGCTGGTCGCGGGTGTCATCAAAGGCGGGCCGGTCGATGACGGCTCGATCAAGGCAGGTGACGTCATCCTGAAATTCGACGGCAAGACCGTAAGCGAGATGCGCGATCTGCCGCGCGTGGTGGCCGAAAGTTCTGTCGGCAAGCAGGTCGACGTAGTGGTGCTGCGCGACGGCAAGGAGCAGACCGTCAAAGTGACGCTCGGCCGTCTCGAGGACAGCGACCAGGCGGCGGCTGCCGACAATTCGACTGATGACGGCGTCATCAATCCTGATCCCGGCGAAAACAACGATATGGACGAACCGAATCAGGATGGCGATCAGGGGCAGGCCGCACCTGACGGGCAGGATCCGCAGCAACAGGATCAGAGCCAAGGACAAGGAACGGGCCAGKGACAAGGAATGGGCCAGGATCAGGCAACGCCCGGTCAGGCCGCTCCCAAGCACGTGCTCGGCCTGTCGCTCTCGCTGCTCAGCCCCGAGACCCGCAAGACCTTCGGCATTGCCGAGAGCGTCGACGGCGTTGTCGTGACAGAGGTGGCACCGGGGTCGGCAGCCGCGGAAAAGGGCCTGAAGCCCGGCGACGTGATCGTCGAGGTCGCCCAGGAATTCATGAAGTCGCCGGATGCTGTCGCCAGCAAGGTGCAGACTTTGAAGCAGGAAGGCCGGCGCAATGCGCAAATGATGGTCGCTGCCGCGAATGGCGAYCTGCGGTTCGTTGCGGTGCCGATGGAGTAGGGTCGTCGAATACAGATCCGAAAATCAAAAAAAGGAGCGGTTAGCCGCTCCTTTTCAATGTTAGCGATGCATCGTGAGGCTCAGGCCGTCACGAAATCCGTCTTCCGGTATCCCTGGATATAGAGCAGCGCCGTCAGGTCGCCGTGGTTGATACGCATGTCGGCTTCGGCGGCGACGGCGGGCTTGGCGTGCAGAGCGACGCCGGAACCGGCCAGATGCAGCATGCCGAGGTCGTTGGCGCCGTCGCCAACGGCGATGGCGTCTTCAGGGGAGATGCCGAGGCGGGCGGCGATGTCGTTGAGGGCGTCGACCTTCGCCTGCTTGCCGAGGATCGGCTCGGCGACGTGACCGGACAGGAAGCCGCCTTCCTCCAGCAGGATATTGGCACGGTTTTCGTCGAAGCCGAGCGTGGCGGCGATGCGGCTCGTGAAGACGGTGAAGCCGCCGGAGACGAGGGCGGTATAATAGCCTTTCGCCTTCATCGTGGCGATCAGTTCGGGGCCGCCTGGTGTCAGCGTGATGCGCTTTTCAATGACTTCGTCGACGACAGAGATCGGCAGACGCTTTAGCAGGGCGACGCGTTCGCGTAATGCGGGCTCGAAGGCGATTTCGCCGTTCATGGCGCGGGCGGTAATCGTCGCGACCTTATCCTTGAGGCCGACTTCGGCGGCGAGTTCGTCTATGCATTCCTGGCCGATCATCGTCGAATCCATATCGGCGATCAGCAGCTTCTTGCGGCGGGTTTCCTGTTGCTGGATGACCAGGTCGATCGGGCTGCCGGCGATGGCGGCGAGCAGGTTGGCCTCGGCTGCCTGCCTGTCGCTGCCGTCTGCGAGTACGATATCGCAGGCAATGCCATCCGCCAGCCAATAGAGCCCGGACGCCTTGACAGCACCGGCGGCGCGCTCGGCGATCTCAGGCGAAAGAACGGGGTTTGACGGATTGGCAACAAGCGTGGCAACGAGGGCCATGATGGAAAACCTTCTGAGCACTGTGAACGCGATCCTGATAACCGGGCCGACCGCCAGCGGCAAGTCCGCGCTTGCCGTTGACCTCGCCAAACGCCATGGCGGCGTGGTGATCAATGCCGACAGCATGCAGGTCTATGACACATTGCGGGTGCTGACGGCGCGCCCTTCGCAGGAGGATATGGAGGGCGTTCCCCACCATCTCTACGGCCATGTGCCGGCAGGTCAGGCCTATTCGACGGGCGCCTGGCTGCGGGACGTGACGGCGCTCTTGCCGCGCATTCGCGCCGAAGAAAAGCTGCCGGTCTTCGTCGGTGGCACGGGGCTCTATTTCAAGGCGCTGACGGGCGGCCTTTCGGAAATGCCTGTCATCCCGGACGAAATACGTCAACGGCTGCGGGCGCGGCTGATCGAGGAGGGGGCGGAGGGTCTGCATGCGGAACTTGTGAAAGCTGATCCTGCAGTTGCTAAAAGCCTGAACGTGCAGGACGGGCAGAGGATCGTGCGGGCGATGGAGGTTTTCGAGGCAACGGGTCAGTCGATCGCCGAATTTCAGGGTCAGGCGGGGCTTCAGATCATCGATCCCGATACGGCACGCAAGATCGTCGTGCTGCCGGATCGTGCCCTGCTGCATCAGCGCATCAACGGGCGCTTCGAGCGGATGCTGGAGCAGGGGGCGGAGGATGAGGTGAAGGCCCTGCTGGCGTTGGATATTCCCGCCGAGATGCCGGTCATGAAGGCAATTGGCGTGTCGCAGATCGCAGCGATGCTGCGCGGCGAGATGAACCGTGGCGAAGTGATCGAGCGTGGTGCGGCCGCCACCCGGCAATATGCCAAGCGGCAGATGACCTGGTTCCGCAATCAGATGGACGAAAGCTGGGAGCGGGTTTCGCCTTAGGACGTCCGTTGGATCTACGCATCCTTCACGCCCGCAAAACGGCTAGAATGATCCTCGAATCATAACTGGCGGAGCTATGGGGGCCTGCATGAACAATTTTCTCGCCAAGACGCTTTCTTCTATCAACGCCTTGATCGCCATCATCATTCTCGCGTTTTCCACGCTTTCGGGCGCGACCGCTGCTGCGGCGCAGGRCGGATCGGGCATGTTCATCGTCGGAGCAATTCTCGGCGCCATCGGCGGCATCGTGGTCGCGGCGCTGATCTGCGGCACCATCGCCTTCCTGGCGCTGATCGAGCGCCATCTCTCCGAAATCGCAGCGGCAACGCGCCAGCCGCGCCCGTAAGCAGCACTCAATCCTTGTTGTAAAGGCTGCTCAGCGGCTTCTTCAGGATGCTTTCGCGCAGCGACATTCCCGGATCGCGACGCGGCGACGAGGCCTGTTCGCCGAAGGCCGGCTTCGGCTGCTCGTCGCGTCGCATTTCCCGGCGCAGCGCTTCCAGGCGCGCGTCGATTGAGCTCTGCGGCGAAAGAGGCGGGGTCTCAGGGTGTGGCGCGCGGTTCTGTGGCAGCAATGCCGGGCGATAGGGTTCGAGCGGCGGCTCTGCTGCTGATTGAGCGGCATAGGGCTGATCGGCGGCCTTGTCAGCGAAATCCTCTTCCGGCTCGTAATCCGCCAGCGCGGAGCTGTAGTTCTGCTGGAAGGTGGAGATATCAGGGCCTGATGTGATCGCCCGCATGCGGGTTACGATGCGACGCAGGTCGACGGTATCGGGATCTTCCTCGGCATGTACGCTGGTGGCGCTATGGGCCTTCGGCAACAGGCTTTCGTCGACGCGCAGGAAGCGCATGCGCATCGGCACGCGGATTGCCTCGCCGAAGGCGATCGCCTCGCCGTTGCCGATCGAGGAGATAAAGCTCGTCGTCGATATGGAGGAATTGGGGATTGCCGAGCGGATGATTTCCTGGTCGCGGTCGTTGGCAAGGCGCATGGCAAAGAGCGTCGAGCACTGCGACAGGATCGTCTGGTCGAGTTCGCCGGGGCGCTGGGTGATGATGCCGAGCGAGACACCGTATTTGCGGCCTTCCTTGGCGATGCGCGCGATGGCCTGCCGCGTCGGGACGAAGCCGAGGTTCGGGTCTGAGGGTATGTAACGGTGCGCCTCTTCGCAGACGACCAGCATGTGAATGGCGCCTTCGCTCCAGAGCGCGATTTCGAAGGCCATGCKGCAAAGCACCGAGGCGACGGAATTGACGACTTCGGAGGGAATGCCGGCGAGCTGGAAGGTGCAGATCGGCCTGTTGTCGCCGGGGATGCGGAAGATCTGCGCAATGGTCTCCGTGATCGTGTCGCTGATCGTATTGTTGGAGAACATGAAGTGATAGCGAGGATCGTTGATCGCGGCGATGATGCGCATCTTCAGCGAGCGCAGGAAGGGCTTTTCGGCGCGGCCTTCCAGCCTGCCGATGCGCTCATCGATCAGAGCCAGGAGATCGGCGATGCGGTAGGGCACCGGCGTATCGGCAGTGATCGAGCTTTTTTCCGTCTGCCGGCGCACCAGCGAGCTGTCACTGCCGCGGAAGGCGCGCTTGGCCTCTGGCAGGATATCGCGAAGCATATCGAGTTCTTCGGGCACCGGCGGGCGGCCGCGGAAGACCACCTCGGCGAATTCTTCGAGCCGCATCAGCCAGAAGGGCAGGTCGAGCGTGTCGGTATCGATGGTGACGGCGTGCTTCGGAAAGGCGGCGGCAAATTCGTTGTGCGGATCGAGGATCAGTACGCGCAGCTTCGGATYGGCCTCGATTGCCTTGTGCAGCAGCAGCGAGACAGCGGTCGATTTGCCGACGCCGGTCGAGCCGACGACGGCAAAGTGCTTCGACAGCATCGAGGGAACGTGGATCGCCGCGTCGATGCTTTCATCCTGCGTCAGGTTGCCGATGACGGCGGTAGCGCCCTTGCCGGCATCATAGATCCGCATCAGGTCGGCGGCGCGGATGCGGTGAGCGATGGCGCCGAGATAGGGATATTGGGAAATGCCGGTCGAGAATTCCTCGCGGCCATCTTCCTCGACGCGCACTTCGCCGAGCAGTTCCGTCTCGATGCGGAAGACATTGTCCTGCCCTTCGCCCCAGCCCTGGCTGCCAGTATTCATGGAGAAGACGAGGGCGACGACACGATTGCGGCCGACGGTGATGGAGATCAGCCGGCCGACCGACCATAATTCGGTAAGATCGGTGCCGCCGGCTTCCGCCACAGCGGCGATGGTGGCGCGCGACCCGCTGCATGCAACGACACGCCCGAGAAATCGATTCCCCGGCGCAAGGCTATCGCGGCGATCCTGTTCGCCTGCTTTGCCTGTCGTCATCATGTCGTTGTTGAGCAAAGGGTTACTCCCTGCATTAACGCACAGGATATAATCCATCCTTTAATAAATCCTTCRGCCCGGGATCTGGACGGGCGAGACGGTCGACTGGCCCCTGTTTTTTTATTGCGGAATGCGTTGACGCTGCGAAATTTTCTGTCTATCAATTCCGCCCATGGCAATTTCGAACGTTCTTATCGTGGTGGGCAAGCGCATGGGCAGGATGGTGTAACCATCCGGCGGTAGCCACCCATGCGCAAGACGAAGGCTCCTCAGGGGCCTTTTTTTATGCCCGGAATTCGGGCCTCCGGCCACGAAACTCAAATCTCCAGCATCAAACGGAACAGACACATGGCGAGCACGGATAATCAGGCGACAGACAACAGGATGACGGGAGCGGAGATCGTTCTCCGCGCACTGAAGGACAATGGCGTCGAGCATCTCTTCGGTTATCCCGGCGGCGCGGTTCTGCCGATCTATGACGAGATCTTCCAGCAGGAGGACATCAAGCATATCCTCGTGCGCCACGAGCAGGGTGCCGGCCATGCGGCCGAAGGTTATGCCCGCTCCACCGGCAAGGTCGGCGTCATGCTGGTCACGTCAGGTCCAGGCGCCACCAATGCCGTCACGCCGCTGCAGGATGCGCTGATGGATTCCATTCCGCTCGTCTGCCTGACGGGGCAGGTTCCGACACCGCTCATCGGCTCGGACGCGTTCCAGGAATGCGACACGGTCGGCATCACGCGCCCCTGCACCAAGCACAACTGGCTGGTCAAGGATGTCAACCAACTCGCCGCCGTCATCCACGAAGCTTTCCGCATTGCCCAGTCCGGCCGTCCGGGTCCCGTCGTCGTCGACATTCCGAAGGACGTGCAGTTTGCCACCGGCACCTATACACCGCCGGCCGATCATGCGATCCAGAAGAGCTACCAGCCGAAGATCCAGGGCGATATCAACCAGATCCAGGCGGCAATCGAGCTGATGGCGAATGCACGCAAGCCGGTCTTCTATACGGGCGGCGGCGTCATCAATTCCGGCCCGGAAGCTTCCCGCATGCTGCGCGAGCTGGTCGAGCTCACCGATTTCCCGATCACCTCGACGCTGATGGGGCTCGGCGCCTATCCGGCCTCCGGCAAGAACTGGCTGAAGATGCTCGGCATGCACGGCTCCTACGAAGCCAACATGGCAATGCATGATTGCGACGTCATGGTCTGCATCGGCGCGCGTTTTGACGACCGCATCACCGGCCGCCTGAACGCCTTCTCACCGAATTCGAAGAAGATCCATATCGATATCGATCCGTCCTCGATCAACAAGAATGTCCGTGTCGATGTCGGCATCCGCGGCGATGTCGGCCATATCCTGGAAGACATGATCCGCCTGTGGCGGGCACTGCCGAAGAAGCCGGAGAAGAGCCGTCTCGACGCATGGTGGGGCGATATCGCCCGCTGGCGCGCCCGCAATTCCTTTGCCTATACGATGAGCAAGGACGTGATCATGCCGCAATATGCGCTGGAACGTCTCTTCGCCCTGACCAAGGATCGCGACACCTACATCACGACCGAAGTCGGCCAGCACCAGATGTGGGCAGCCCAGTTCTTCGGCTTCGAGCAGCCGAACCGCTGGATGACCTCGGGTGGCCTGGGCACGATGGGTTACGGCCTGCCKGCAGCGCTCGGTGTGCAGATCGCCCATCCGGAAAGCCTGGTCATCGATATTGCCGGCGATGCCTCGATCCAGATGTGCATCCAGGAAATGTCGGCGGCGATCCAGCACGATGCGCCGATCAAGATCTTCATCATGAACAACCAGTACATGGGTATGGTGCGCCAGTGGCAACAACTGCTGCACGGCAATCGTCTCTCCAATTCCTATACGGAAGCGATGCCCGACTTTGTGAAGCTCGCAGAAGCCTATGGCGCCGTCGGCTTGCGTTGCGAGAAGCCTGATGACCTCGATGCGACCATCCAGGAGATGATCGACGTCAAGAAGCCTGTTATCTTCGATTGCCGCGTTGCCAATCTCGCCAATTGCTTCCCGATGATCCCCTCGGGCAAGGCACATAATGAAATGCTGCTGCCGGACGAAGCCACGGACGAAGCGGTCGCCAACGCGATCGACGCCAAGGGCCGTCAGCTCGTCTAAGAAGAAGTCAGAGGAACCTCAGGAYCATGAACGCACACCTTCAACCCACCGGCTCTGCCTACTTCATCTCTCCGGAAACGGCAGCCATCGAGAGCCACACGCTCTCGGTGCTGGTCGATAACGAGCCAGGCGTGCTTGCGCGCGTCATCGGCCTGTTCTCCGGCCGCGGCTACAATATCGAAAGCCTCACGGTTTCGGAAACGGAACATCAGGCGCATCTGTCGCGCATCACCGTCGTCACCCGCGGCACGCCGCAGGTGCTGGAACAGATCAAGGCGCAGCTCGAGCGCATCGTGCCCGTCCACCGCGTGGTGGACCTGACGGTTCGCGCCCGCGAACTCGGCCAGGAGCGGCCGATCGAGCGTGAAGTGGCGCTGCTCAAGGTGGTCGGCAGCGGCGAGACCCGCGCCGAGACGCTGCGCCTTGCCGATGCCTTCCATGCCAAGGTGGTGGATGCGACGGTGGATCACTTCATCCTGGAGATCACCGGCAAATCCTCGAAGATCGACCAGTTCGTAGCGATCATGAAGCCGCTCGGCCTCATCGAGGTCTGCCGCACCGGCATTGCTGCGATGAACCGCGGCGGGCAGGGCATGTAAAGAGACAGCCCGGGCATGTAAGGGTTACAGCCCGAGCAGATAATCGTCTGCTTTAGAAAAGCCATTCACGCCGCTGGAGGTCAGAGCATCTCCAGCGGCGTTTTCTTTGCCGGGGGCGGGAAGGCGGCGTCGAGGGCTTCCCAGTCCTCGTCGGTGATGTCGAGGGAGACGCAATCACGGTTTTCGCGGCCGCGCTCGATAGTGGAGGTCTTCGGAATGACGAAGACGCCGTCGCGTTCGAGCAGAAAGGCCAGCGCCAGCTGCGCCGGGGTCGCCTGATTGGCCTTGGCGATGCGGATCAGCTCCGGATGATGCAGGATGCGGCCCTGTTCGATGGGCGAATAGGCCATGATCGGAATGTTGCGGCTCTGGCACCAGGGCAGGAGATCATATTCGATACCGCGCCGGGCGAGATTGTAGAGCACCTGATTGGCGGCGACATTCCGCCCGCCGGGAACGGAGAGCAGCTCCTCCATGTCGTCGGTATCGAAGTTGGAAACACCCCAGGCGCGGATTTTCCCGGCCGCTTTCAGCGTCTCGAAGGCTTCGACGGTTTCGGTGAGCGGATAGTTGCCGCGCCAATGCAGCAGGTAAAGGTCGATGCGGTCGGTGCCGAGGCGTTCGAGGCTGCTTTCGCAGGCATCGATCGTGCCCGTGCGGCTGGCATTCCAGGGATACACCTTGCTGACGATGAAGGTTTCGTCGCGGCGCCCCTTGATCGCCTGTCCGACGATTTCTTCTGCGCCGCCGTCTCCGTACATTTCAGCGGTATCGATCATCGCCATGCCGAGGTCGAGGCCGGCCTTGAGGCTGTCGATCTCTTCCTTCGCATGGCCGGCATCCTCGCCCATGCCCCATGTGCCCTGGCCGAGCGAGGGGACTTCGGTGCCATCGGCAAAAGTGATGGTGGGGATCGGGTCGTTCATGGCAGCCTGTCCTTTGAGTGCTCAGTAGACTATCAGGTAATCCTGTCACCATGACAATCATGTTATGGTGTCAAGGGTTTAGGGCAGTTATGCTGACCTAATTGCAATAAGCCGCATGGGCTTGAACATGTGCGGCACTGGGAGGGTTTCATGCCGCTGGATACGTTTCTGGCACTCCTGCTCTTTGCTTTCACGACCTCGATCACGCCGGGGCCGAACAATATGATGCTGTTTGCCTCGGGTGTGAATTTCGGTTTCCGCCGGACCATCCCGCATATGTTCGGCATCGGGGCTGGTTTCCTGTCGCTGCTGCTTGGCGTTGGCCTGGGGCTCGGGGCGCTGCTGCATACGGTGCCGGCGATCTATACCGCGCTGAAATTTGCCGGCGGCGCCTATCTCGTCTGGATCGCCTGGAAGATCGCGACCTCGCGGTCGCTGAGCGAAGGCAAGAGCGGCGTGAAGCCGATGTCCTTCCTCGGCGCTGCGGCCTTTCAGTGGGTCAACCCGAAAGCCTGGGTGATGGCGGTGACGGCCATGGCGACATACACCAATCCAGAGCTTTATATGATCAGCGTGCTGCTTGTCGGCCTCGCCTTTGCGGCGGTCAACGTGCCCTCCGTCTCCACCTGGGCAGGCTTCGGCTCGGCGCTCAGGGAATGGCTTTCCGATCCAGTGCGGCTGAAATGGTTCAATATCACGATGGCGGTGCTGCTCGTGCTCAGCCTCTGGCCGATGCTAAAATAGCGTCGGTTTCGCCAACATCAGCCAGAGAATGCCGAGCACCGCGAAGAAGGCCGGAAAGCCGAAGGCGAACCAGATGCGGTAAAGGCTGAAATAGGCTGGCGGCAGTGCAGCGGCTGATGCTGCTGCGGCGCGCGCGAGATTGCGCAGCCGGATCTGGATCCAGACGACCGGCAGCCAGAAGATGCCGGTCACGACATAGAGAACCAGCGACAGCGCGATCCAGCTTTCCGTCAGCTCCCAGCCGATGATGCGGGCGAGAAGATAGCCTGTCACCGGCTGGAGAATGGCAGCTGTGGCGGTAAAGATCGTATCGGCGATGACGACGGTGCCGGCGACATGGGCGATCAGCACGGGATTGCGGGTGCGGTGCGCCATGACCATGAAGAAGGCGATGCCGGCGCCGGTGCCGAAGAGCACGGTCGCGCCGACCACATGGGCAAGCAGCAGCAGTTCGGCAAGCATCAACGTTCATCCAGGATGGCGAGTGCCGCAAACGTCAGGAGCAGCGAAGGCAGTACCTTGACGAGCGGGCCGAGCGGATCGCGCCAGAGAGCCGGTTCCAGGGCCGTAGCGCCCAAGAGGTAGGCAAGCGAGACGGCGAGCATGCCGAGAAGGGCGCGGCGGGCGAAGGGACGGACGAGCACGGTAGCACCGAGCGCCATATCGATCAGGCAGGTGAGGACCGTCAGCGCGATGGCTGCACCTGCCGGCATGAAGGGCAGGAAATGGGCGCTTGCCTGCTGCGGCGCCAGAAGCGGGATGAGGCCCGACAGCAGCCAGAAGAGCGACAGGCCTGATATGACGGGTGCTTTCAGGAGATAGAGGCGGGCAAACCAGAGGTCCTGAACGCCGGAGGGATTGGCAGCAAGTGTCTCGGCGGCCGAGAGTGCCGGAAGGCCTGACGGCGTCGGGCGATCCATGCTGACACCTTCGGACATGACGGTCATGGCGGTGGAGCGCAAAGGCGAGCGCCAGCCGAGATGGCCGGCGATATCGGCAAGCCACGTCACCGGTCGCGCGAGAACAGGCGGGATGGAAAGGACCGGTGCGTCCGGGAGGCCGAGCCAGGCGCGGTGCAGTTTTACGAGGCTCGCGAGCGTGTGCCGCTCCTCTGCCGCCAGGTCGATATCGCTGCGGGAGGGAAGCGTGCCTGAGATTGCGGCCGAAACGGCGGCGGCGACATCTTCGCTCGCGACGGTTTCGACCGGGCGGTCGGCGTGGATGAGCGGCAGGACGAGGGGGAACGCCGCGAGGGAGCGCAGGAGCGCCGTGCCGCCATGGGCATTGCGGCCGAGGACGAGGGAAGGGCGCAGGATCACGTAAGGCAAGCCGGATGACGCCAGGGCCGTATCGGCTGCGCGCTTGGTCGCGAGGAAGGGCAGGTTGCTGCCGGCGCCATCAGTGCGCGCAGAAATCTGGACGACGAGTGTCGAGGTCGGCTTTGCCGCAGCATAGAGGGCGAGCATGGCCTGCGTCTGTGTCGCCGAGAGATCGTCGCTAAGGCCATCCTGCAATGCGCCGGCGCAATTGACGACGGCATGCTGTCCTTCGAGGATATCGCGCCAATCGTCAGGACGCGTCATGTCGGAAAGGTCGGCGCGGCGCCACCGGATCAGCGGCTGCTTGAGTGCGGCGCGGGCGGCATTGCGTCCGAGACCGGTGACGACATGACCCTCCGCGGAGAGACGTGCCGCGACGACCGAGCCGATAAAACCTGTAGCGCCGAGAATCAGGATGTTCATGCTGCGAACCTAGCGCAAAAAGTTTAAGGTCTCGGAAGGGCTTGGCTCAGCCTCAGCAAGTGCTAAAACGGACGGCACAATCCGGGAGGGCTTCGATTTGCACGATCACGACGACGATCATCAGCACGATCACGATCATGGGCACGATCATGGCCACCACCACGATCATGACAACCATTATTCGGATATGCAGGCGCGCGTGAAAGCGCTGGAAACGCTGCTGACAGAGAAAGGGCTGATCGACCCTGCGGCGATCGATGCGATTGTCGAGACCTATGAGACGAAGGTCGGCCCGCGCAATGGCGCGCGTGTCGTTGCGAAAGCCTGGAGCGATCCGGATTTTGCTGAATGGCTTAAGCGGGATGCAACGGCGGCGATTGCGAGTCTCGGCTATACGGGCCGGCAGGGCGAGCATATGCGCGCCGTGTTCAATACATCAGACACCCATAATCTCGTAGTCTGCACGCTTTGCTCCTGCTATCCGTGGTCGGTGCTCGGCCTGCCGCCAGTCTGGTACAAGGCGCCGGCCTATCGTTCACGCGCTGTCATCGATCCGCGTGGTGTGCTTGCCGAATTCGGGCTGACGCTGCCCGAAGGCAAGAAGGTCCGCGTCTGGGATTCGACGGCGGAACTGCGCTATCTCGTCATTCCCGAGCGGCCGGAGAGCACCGAAGGCATGGACGAAGAGGCACTTGCCGATCTCGTCAGCCGTGATGCGATGATCGGCACGGCGGCTGCCGGCACAAGGGTGCTGACGTGAACGGCCCGCACGATCTCGGCGGGCAGATGGGCTTCGGGCCTGTCGCGCCAGAAAAGAACGAACCCTATTTCCACGCTGAATGGGAAAAGCGGGCGCTCGGGATCACGCTCTCCTGCGGCGCGTTTGGCGCCTGGACGATCGATGAGAGCCGGCACGCGCGGGAAAACATTCCGCCGGCTGATTATCTCGCGGCGAGCTATTACGAGGTCTGGATCCGTGGCATCGACACGCTCCTGGAGCGGCATGGTTTTGCGACGCGTGAGGAGCTGTTGTCAGGCCATAAGCTGCAGGACGGCACTGTGCCGAAGCGCGTGCTGAAAGCCGATATGGTATCGGGTGCGCTCGCCAAGGGCGGCCCTTGCGACCGGCCGGTCGACAGCGCGCCGCTCTTCGTCGTCGGCGAAAAGGTGAAGACGAAGAATTTCAATCCAGCGACCCATACGCGGCTGCCGCGTTACGCACGCGCCAAGACCGGCATCATCGAGGCGGTGCAGGGTTCCTTCGTGTTTCCCGATGACAATGCGCATGGCAAAGGCGAGAATCCGCAATGGCTCTATACTGTCGTCTTCGACGGGGCTGAAATCTGGGGCGAGGGTGCGGACCCGTCGCTGACCGTCTCCATCGATGCTTGGGAGAGCTATCTTGAGCGTGTGTGAGGCGCCCTCTCAACTGGCGCAATCGCCCGGCCTGCCCAAGTCGCCGGAGGGTGATCCCGTCTTCCCGGAGCCCTGGGCGGCGGAAGCTTTCGCCATGACTGTGCATCTGCATGCGAAGGGGCTGTTTGCCTGGAGCGAGTGGGCGCAAACGCTGTCGAGGGAATTGCACAAGCCTGGCCGCGCCGAAGATGGCAGCGATTATTTCGACTGCTGGGTGGCAGCCCTTTGCGAGCTGTTGGTCAGCCGAGGCGTGGCCGAGGCTTCCGTCATTCTCGACCTGCAGAAGAGCTGGCAGCGGGCGGCGGAAGCGACACCGCACGGCAAGCCGATCGAGCTCGCCAACGATCCGCTGCGCTGAGATCACGCACTGTCCTGAGGCTGTCGATGACACCTGTCGACGGGCACACGCTGAAGTTTTATATTTATGCAACGATTCATTGCGATGATGCGATCGAAAACCCATCTGATTCACACTCAGGCATGACGCCCGGTCAAACATGCGCATGGTTCCCATGACGGTCGAACAAATGCGGTCGAGGACCATGCATGACTTCGATTTCATCGACCAATGAAGCGGCTTTGCTGATCCTTCAGCAGACAGTTTCCCCTGTTAATTCCAGCGAAGCCAAAAAATCGGACGGCGACAATCTCGTTGCGATTGCMCATGGTCAGCCAACCAGACAGACATCGGGGATGACCCCGCAGCCGACCGCGGCACAATCCAAGATTTCGGAATCCTTGTTCAGCGTGAACGACCGAAGCGTTACCCAGATGAAGCTCGATCTGATCGACCGCGCGGGCGAGGCGCTGGGCGTGAAAAAGAGCGATTATGCGTCGATGGACGAGTTTGTCGCCGCGACGAAAAAGGCTTTTTCAGATCTCAAGAGCAAGCCGGACGGGCAGCAGGCCATTGCGAAGATCGAGCGTGATCTCGGTCTGGACAAGCTCGGTATCTCACTGGACGACCTGATCAAAAGTGCTGGTGATCCCGATAAAAACGACAAGGTCACGCAGGCATTGAAGAAGCAACTCGGCGAGGACGCTGAGGGTGGATCCGTCCTTCGCCAGGACGAAATCGGCCGCTACCAGATCGTCGCCGCCTGATCGAATGGCTTGCGCTGCAGTTCCCGCTTCACGACGGGAACTGCCGATAACATTCCTCGGCCACCTTGCGCAGCATGTCGCGGGAGATTTCGCCTGTTACCGCATAGCCGAGTTCGCCATCGATCCAGTAAAAGGTCTCGACATCCTTGGTGGAGGCGAAGCGGAAGCTCGTCGTCCTGTTTTCCTTGTTGCGGCCGACGATAACGGTCAGGCGTTCGCCGCCTTGATCCTCGTACATGAACATGGCGCCCGGCCTGTTATCGACCGGCAGCAGGCGGCCGCCGACGAGGTGGAAGCCGAGAGATTTGAGGTCCGGCACCTTGAGATCGGGGATTGCCAGGCGCTTGCCGAGCCAGGTGGCCAGATGCGCTTCCTCATTGGCGAAGACCTMGACCGGGTGGCGTACTTCGTTTGCATAGACGAGGAAGGCGGTTTCGGCCTGCTTCGGCAGGGTTTCGGATTCGGCAAGCTGCAGCGGCGGGCGTTCGAAGAGCGGGGGGATGAAGCGATCGCTGACCGCGCCGAGTGCGAAGAGCATGATAGCGGCAGCGGCGAGCGCGCTGCGGGCCTTCCAGGGGGATGCCGGCTCTGCTGGCGTCAGCAGCTGGAGATCGTTGTCGCGGCTCTTCTCGTAGCCTGCGAAAAGCGATTTGATGCCGGCATTCTGCGTCTGCCAGGCGGCCACCTTCGCGGCCTCTTCGGGATTGTCGGCGAGATAGGCTTCCACGCGGGCGCGGGCGGTCTCCGGCAATTGCCCGTCGGCAAAGGCATGCAGGTCCGCTTCGGTGACGGTGGGGTTGGTCTCGTTCATTTCGGTCTCCGAAGCGTAATCACATTATCGGCTTTCATATGTTCGCTCATGCGCTGGCGGGCGCGCGACAGGCGCGACATGACGGTTCCGATCGGGATATCCAGCATGGCGGCCACTTCGCTGTAGCTGTAGCCCTCGATGACGACGAGCATCAGCACGGCACGGTATTCTTCCGACAGGCTGTCGAGGGCCTGTTCCAGCCGCAGGCGCTCCAGCGGGTCTGCCTGGGCGTTGGGACTTGCCATCTCTTCAGCGGCATCGAGTTCGACCAGCCGGTCGCGGGGGCTTGCGCGGCGGGTGTTGCGGTAGAGGTTGGTCATGGTCGTCAGCACCCAGCCGCGCAGGTTGATGCCGCGCCACTGGCCGCGCCGGGCCAGAACCTTTTCCACGCAATCCTGGAGCAGATCCTMGCCCTCGGCATCCGAGCGGGTGAGGCTGCGGGAATAGCGGCGGAGCGAGGGAAGGAGGGCCAGGATCTGGCCCTCGAACGTATCGGGTGGGGGCGTCTTCACGCTGGCCTCATCAGGGCTTTGCGAGATCCCAGGAACCGCCGACGCCGTCGCCGGTGATGTCGCCGGACTTGGTGTCCTTCACCCAGTAATAGAGCGGCATGCCGTCCTTGGCCCACTGCTTCTTTCCATCCTTGCGTTCGACGAGCGAGTATGCACCACTGGCCTTGGCGTCGCTAGCGGCGAGGAAGGGCGGCCAGTTGGTGGCGCACTTGTCGTAGCAATTCGTGACGCCTTTTTCGTCCTTCTTGTAGGTGTAGAGCGTCATGCCTTTTTCGCCGGCAAGAACCTTGCCCTTGGCCGTATCGACTTCGGTGACGGCAGGGGCGGCGAAGGCTGCAGTCGCGGTGGCAGCGACGAGCACCAGCGCGGACAGGAATTTCACGGACTTCATGGTCTCTCTCCTCGGTTAGGCACGCATTTTTGCGATACCGGACATGAGACACGGCAGGCGTCCGTTTTATTCCCGTTTCTTTTTCAAACGTCAGTTCGGATTGAAAGCCACATGGCAGTCCCGTCCGGCAGCCTTGGCGCTATAGAGGGCACCATCGACGTTGCGTAGCAGTTCGCGGCGGCAGGCCCCACCTTGCGGGGCGAGTGCGGTGCCGATGCTCAGGCGGGCGCGGACAATATTTCCCTCGATGGTGAAGGGGCTGCGGAAAGCCGAGAGCAGGCGTTCGGAGACGGAGACCAGCGCTTCTGTGTTTGGCGGGTTCGGCACGAAGATCGCAAATTCGTCGCCGCCCATGCGCACGACGATGTCGCCTGATCGAATAACCGACCGGATGCGATTTGCCGCCTCGCGCAGCACCTCGTCGCCGATATGGTGGCCGAGCGTATCGTTGATCGACTTGAAGCCGTCCATGTCGAGATAGAGAGCGCCGAAGGTCTGGCCGGAGGCAAGGGCTGATTCCAGCGCACGGTCGACGACTGCGTCGAGCGCCGAACGGTTGAGGAAGCCGGTCAGCGGATCGGTCATGGCCGCAGTGCGCAAGCTGCTTTCGGCAAGGCCCATGATGAAATTGGCCTTCTGCAGCCGCAGGAGAGCGCTCGCGACACTGGCGAAACGGCGAAGATTGGCCGTCTCTTTTTCGGTGAAGAGGCGCGGCTTCTGATCGAGGATGCAGAAGGCGCCGATGACCAGTTCGTTTTCCAGTTCCAACGGTGCGCCGGCATAAAAACGGAAATGGGGCGGGCCTGTCACATAGGGCGCGGCATTGAGCTCCGCATCCTGTTCCAGATCGGGAACGATGACCATGTCGTTGGCGAAGACGACGCGAGTGCAGAAGGAAAGGTCGCGCGGGCATTCCGAAAGCTGCATGCCCGCTTCGCCGGCGATGCGCAGCCAATCCTCGTCGACGATGTTGACGGCAGCATAGGGCATTGCGAATGCATTCCTGGCGAGCTCGGCAAGTGCTGCAAGCTCCGGCGTCGGGCTGCTGCCGATGGCGCTCAGCGAGCGCACGGCAAGCAGTCTCTGCGGTTCGTTGACTGGAATTCGGACAGTTTGTCCCATTCGAATCTCCGGCTCTTTGTCACAGACAGGAGCTAAAGTGGCGTTCTTGGAAATCTCCGCAAGGGCTAAAATTCACCAGCGTTAACCGGCAGTTGCTGCAGGTGGCGTCGCGGCGGAGCCGTGCTGATGACGCTTGCGAGGCTAGGCAGGGCAAGGGAAAGGTTCTAATGTCGGCCCGCCTGCGTGACTGGCGAGACAGATGGATAACCATCGGGAAGCGCAGGTTGCCGATGCCGCTCGCCTGGGCACAAACATAACCCCGATACCCGTGTGCCATGCCCATGCAGATACAGAACCCCCGCCTTATCGAAGCCCTTTCGCAACTTGATCAGCTCACCAACTGGGAACAGCGCCCGCGCGGCGAAATGCGGGTCGGGCTGGAGCCGATCCTCGATCTCTCGGCCCGTCTCGGCAATCCGCACCGCGCCTTCCGCTCGATCCATGTGGCAGGCACCAAGGGCAAGAGCTCGACCTCGGCGCTGCTCGAAGCGGGTCTGCGCCATGCCGGCATTTCCGTCGGGCGTTATGCCTCGCCACATGTGGAGCATATCTCCGAGCGCGTCAGCGTCAACGGCCAGGCAGTCGATGAGGGCGTGCTGGCCGAGGCGCTCTTCCTGGGGCTCGATGCACTCAAGGCTGCAAGGTCGGAGGGCACGGCGGCGGAGGCGGCGACCTGGTTCGACATTTTGACGGCGGCGGGTTTCCTGATCTTCCGGGATGCGGGCGTGAAATGGGCCGTGGTCGAAACGGGTCTCGGCGGACGGCTGGATTCGACCAATATCGTCGAAAGCGACGTTTCCATCGTCACCAATATCGGCCTCGAACATACGGAGATCCTTGGCAAGACGCGAGCGGCCATCGCCTTTGAAAAGGCCGGCATCATCAAGCCGAGGTCGACCGTCGTGACACCGCTCGAAGCTGATGACGAGGCGGGTGTCGTTATTGCGAAGCGTGCTGCAGAGATCGAAGCGCGGCTCATCCGGCCGGATTTTTCCGCGTTGAAGACGATTGCCGAGCGCAATGTCGCGGTCGCGGCTGCGGCGCTCGATGTGCTTGGCGAACTCGGCGTCGCGGCTGGGGATGGCCGGAAGGCCGGCGGATGGTTGATCGACAAGGCGGCAGAGCAGGAATCGCAATTGCCCGGGCGGCTGGAGCGATTCGTTGTTCCCGTGGCGGGAAGGCCCGTTTCCATCGCGCTCGACGGGGCGCATGTGCCCTTCAATCTCGAAGCTGTTCTCGACGATCTATCCGGCATGGAGGGATTTGCCGGGCAGGGCATCGCGGTCGTCGCAATCGCGGCAGACAAGGATGCGCCGGGGCTTCTCGACGTGATGCGCCGTTACGGCGTCTCGCCGATTTTCACCTCGGTTTCGGACCGCTTCCGTCCGCCTGCCGAAATGCAGCAGCTTGCCGCGAAGATCGGCCTTGCCAGCGAGGTGATCGAGGATCCGCAGGCTGCTTACGAAAAGGCGCTCGAACGGGCAGCCGCCTCCGGCGCCTGGGTGATCCTGACGGGGTCGCTCTATCTCGTCGGGCTGTTGCGCGAGCGGGTGCTGGGGGAAGCGAAAAAGGCCTGACGGGCGTATCTCATCGGGTATGCGCCAGACCACCTGCCGACGCGGTTCTGCGAGCGATGAGCTTGCCGATGATCACTTTCGAAAGGATCAGGAAGGGTGCTGCGCCGAGGAAGAACAGGGTGAKAGAGAAAAAGGCGGAGTTGAAGGCGATGACGCTCGCCTGCATCATGACCTGTTTTCCGAGCAAGGCGCCGGAGGCCTTTGCGGCGGCTCCAAGCTCTATTCCATGGGTTGCGAAATAGCGGCTCATCATCGCCAGCCGCTGAATCACTTCAGGACGACCGGGTATGATATGGGCGGCAAGGACAGCCCGGTTCTGGGCTGTTTCATTCTCGATGAAGGTTTGAAGAAAGGCTATTCCGATGAGACCGCCGATCTGGCGCCCGGCATTGAACAGGCCCACGCCATAAACAAGATGCGCCTTGCTGAGGCCGAGCATTGTGACGAGGGTTATCGACAGGAAGAGAAAACCGAGGGCCGCGCCGCGAAGCAGGATTGCCGGGAGCATATCGGGAATCCCGCTGCCGCCTGACGATCCCGATAACATCCACATGGCGCACATCAAGCCCATCACGCCGAACGGAACCGTTGCGACCGGTGTCATGCCGAGGCGCTGGATAAGGGCTGCGGTGAGGAACAGCGTCGTCACGAACATGGCAGTGCTCGGCAAGAGCAAGGCACCGGCTGCGGTGGGGGTCATCTTCAGGATCGATATGGAAAAAGACGGGATGAGGTAACTGCTGCCGAGCAGCGCGAAACCCGCCACGAAACTCGCAAGGAAGCCGAAGGAGAAACCGCCATTGCCGAAGACGCCGAGATCGAGAAGTTTGTCTTCACGTTTACCGCGCAGGCAATGAATGATGAGCAGAAGAAAGGCGGCCGCGGCGGCGAGCGTCAGCATGATGATGTCGTCGTTTCGCAACCAGTCCCAACGGTTTCCACGGTTGAGCAGGTAGGTGATCGAGAAGGCCGCTATCGCAAACATCGCGGTTCCGAACCAGTCGAAGCGGGAGCGGCGTGCTTCGGCCGTTTGCCCGGCATCGGTCCATGCAAGAAGCAGCACGGCCGCGAGGCCGACGGGAACGACGGCGGTGAAGATCCACCTCCATGACAGGGTGTCGAGAAGCCAGCCGTGCATGAATGGCGCAAGCGTTGCGGGAGCGACCACAGCGCCGATTGCAAACAGCGTCTGGATAAGCGGCTGCTCCCTGCGGGCGAAAACCTGGAAGAGAAGCGTCTGGGCGCTCACAAGAATGACCCCGCCTGAGAAACCCTGAATGAGCCTCAATGCCAGGAGGATGTTCAATTCGCTGGAGACGGCGGCAAGTGCGCATGCAACGGTCATGCTGGCGGTTGCCACTGTCAGCGCATTCTGCAACGTGAACCGGCCGGCGATCCAGGGAGTCAGCGCGAAGGCCACAAGCTTTGCTGCGACGTAACCGACTTCAAGCCTGACAAACTCGTCGGAAGACGCATAGGTGTCTCCCATGATGTCCAGTCTTGCCATCGACAGGACAGTTCCGGCGACCGCTTCGGTCAGCGCTGCGAACATTGCTCCGACCAGAAGACATGCGCCAGACAATGACGAGCGCCTGTCGGTCTCAACTGGAAAATGGGCCATCACGGTTCTCCTGGTATTGCAGGCATAGTCGGTCTGCCATTCGACGATCATCGCGCGAGGCGTCATTCGTGATAATCGGGGATTTTGCGGAAGGACTATAAAGCGTGGCTTGTAAATCGGTGGAGTGAAGGCACAGAGTTGCCGATGCTCAAAGGTGCGCAAGCTGCGCCGCCGGGGAATTTCCGCCTTGCCTATCGGAGGCGAATCCTGCCAAGTCGCCTCCATGCAATTCGCTCCTCAACAGGATGAAGCCCTGAAGGCCGTTTCCAACTGGCTGAAGGAGGGCAGGTCTCCACTCTTCCGTCTGTTTGGCTATGCCGGAACAGGCAAGACGACGCTTGCCAAGCATTTCGCCGAGCATGTCGATGGCGATGTGTTGTTTGCGGCTTTCACCGGCAAGGCGGCGCAGGTGCTGCGCTCGCGCGGGGCATCGAATGCCAAGACCATCCATTCGCTGATCTACCGGCCGCGCGGCGAGGAAGAGGTTGCCGACGAGGAAACCGGCAAGACCTCGATCGCGCCGATGTTTTCTATCAACCGTCAGAGCCCGGTCGCCAAGGCAGCACTTATCATCGTCGATGAATGCTCGATGGTGGACGAAGCGCTCGGCAGGGATCTGATGAGTTTCGGCACGCCGATCCTCGTGCTCGGCGATCCCGGCCAGCTGCCGCCGGTCACCGGCGGCGGCTACTTCACCAATCAGGAACCGGACTATCTGCTCACCGATATCCATCGGCAGGCGCGCGACAACCCGATCATCAAGCTCGCCATGCAGGTGCGTGAAGGCAATGAGATCATGTATGGCGACTATGGCAAGGCGCGGGTGATCTCGAAGAACGAGGTGACACAGCCCCTGGTTATGGATGCCGATCAGGTGCTTGTCGGCACCAACAAGACGCGGCGGCGCTATAACCAGCGCCTGCGGGAACTCAAGGGTTTTACGACCGAACATCCGCAGACCGGCGACAAGCTGGTCTGCCTGCGCAACGACCCGGCCAAGGGGCTGCTTAACGGCTCGCTCTGGCAGGTCATGACCTCATCCAAGGAAACGACCAAGCCCGGCATCAACCTGCTGGTGCGTCCGGAAGATGACGACATGGATCGGGGGGCTGCGAAGATCAAGCTCCTGAAGGAGGCCTTCGAGAATGTGGAAGGCGAGATCCCCTGGAACACGCGCAAGCGCTATGACGAGTTCGATTACGGCTATGCGCTGACGGTGCACAAGGCACAGGGTTCGCAGTGGAATAATGTCGTGCTGTTCGACGAAAGCTGGGCCTTCCGCGATACGCGCGAGCGCTGGCTCTATACGGCGATTACGCGCGCGGCGGAGACGCTGACGATTGTCCGCTAAGATTGGCGTCCGCTGAAAACTGGCGTATCTGCTCGTACAGGGTTGCGGTGGCGGCCGCTGCCCAGTGATCAGGCCTGCACGACGCCAAGGAGAACCGCCTTGGCGATCGCCTGAAAGCGATTGTTGGCGTGAAATTTCATGATGATGTCGGCTTCCAATGCGCGCGTTTCCTCATGCCTGAGGTCAAGGGCGCGGGCAATGCGCTGCGTCGAATATCCCTCAGCCATCAGCTCCAGGCACTGGCGCTCCTGATCGGTCAGGCTTGCCGGATCCCTGTTGTCGTTGATCGGCGGCAGGTCGAGGCTGCTGTCGTAATCGAGAAGATCGCTCACCTGCTGTAGCTGCCGGTGCAAAGTCGACATCTCGGCCGTCAGCTCGCGCTTGCGCTGGGAGAGGGCCTCGCGGAAAATCGATTCGGCCTCTTCCTGTGAGGCTGCGCTGCGCAGTACGTCCATCAATTCCTGGATGACGGCGATCGGCATGCCGGTTTCGCGGCAGACGGTGATGACCGCCATGCGCATGACGTCATCCTGATCGTAAACGCGCATCAGGCCGATGCGGTTTGCGGAAATCAGACCTTTTTCTTCGTAGAAATGCAGTGTCCTGTGCGTGACGCCGAAAGCGTTCGCCATATCGGCGATGGCAACAGGGCCTTGTGGAATATCCGGCGGCAATGCGGCCGAAGGCAGAAACCGGTATTTGGACCGGGCCTCCGAAGCAATACCGGCGGCGGCAAACAAACGTCTGGAACCGTCAGGCATGAACCCTCCTGGGGCAGATAGTTGCACCTCATGCGGCTTTGCCAGTTGCTTCCGGAGCGCGGCGAGCGGGGTTTCCTCTAGCGTTCTTATCGTTGGAAGAAGCAGTACTCGGCGTACTTACTCGTTACGCAGCGCCCACATTATGCGCGGACGGTTTCTTTTGTAAGTGCTAAAACTAACCGCTTTTAAATGGGATAGCAATGTCGAGAGCGTCATTTCGTCACTACTACCATATGGCATGTTGCGGCTGACAAATGATCTTCGAAAAGAACGGAAATTATTGTTTGCGGTACGCGCATGACCGCAGGCGCGGCCATCAGGACCGGACATGGAATGCATATGCGAATCTCATTGGCCTTCGCGGACGGCTTGGCTTAAAAGCAGGGCCAGTCTCCACCCCTGACGGATATTGCCATGCCCGCCAAACTTTCCGTGAACCTCAATGCCATCGCCATGCTGCGCAACCGGCGCGATCTGCCGTGGCCTGATGTGGAAGGGCTCGGGCGCATTGCGCTTGCGGCCGGCGCTTCGGGACTGACCGTGCATCCGCGGCCGGACCAGCGGCATATCCGTTTTTCCGACCTTCCCGTCATCCGCAACCTGATCGACGACGAGTTTCCGCAGGCGGAGTTCAATATCGAGGGTTATCCGACCGAGGAATTCCTGGAGCTTTGTGCCGGCGCTCAGCCGGAGCAGGTGACGCTGGTGCCTGACGATCCCTCGCAGGCGACCTCGGATCACGGCTGGGATTTCCGCAAGCATCAGGCGTTGCTGTCGGATGTCGTGACCCGGCTGAAGAAAATGGGATGCCGTGTTTCGCTGTTTGCCGACGGCGATGGCGACGAAGAAGCGGTGAAGGCCGCGAAGGCGACGGGTGCTGATCGGATCGAGCTTTATACCGGCCCCTATGGCGGCTGCTACGATGCGCCGGAGCGGGTAGGGCCGATCCTCGAAGGGCTGGGAAAGACGGCGGATGCGGCGATTGCGCTGGGTCTTGCCGTCAACGGCGGCCATGACCTGACGGTGGCAAATCTGCCCGCGCTCGTGAAGCGCATTCCAGCCCTTGCCGAGGTTTCGATCGGCCACGGGCTGACGGCAGATGCGTTGGAATATGGGATGGCGGAGACGGTGCGACGCTTCTGCAGGGCCTGCGGCCAGAAGATCTGAAAGCGGCCCGCCCTCGGTGGATGCGAGGGCGGGCCCAAAGTCGCCTCAGATGAGGCCGGCTCAGGCGGTGAGAGCGGCCTTGTTGGCGACGAAGTAATCCTTCAGCGGCTGCGGCTCTCTGCCGGTCAGCTTTGTGAAGTCGTCGGTGACGATGTCGAACTTGCCGGCGCGGGTATTGGCATCGGCCGAAACCAGCATGTCGGCGACGAAGCCCGGCAGGCCGGCGCCGCGAATACCCTGGCCAAGCTGTTCATCGGTCACGGTAACGACATCCAGTGGCTTGCCGGTCGCTTCGGTGACGAGGGCGGCGATCTCCTTCGATGTCAGCGACTGCTTGCCGGTCAGCGTATAGGTGGCGCCGGCCGAGATGCCGGCTGCGAGAACCGAAGCGATGGCGAGTGCGCAATCGTCACGCGAGATGGTCGAAATCTTGCCGTCGCCGGCCGATGTGAACCACTTTCCAGACTGCAGATTGTGCGGCATGCCGTGCAGGTAATTGTCGTGATACCAGGCGTCGCGGACGATGGTGTAGGGGATGCCGCTCGCCTTGATGGCGTTTTCGGTGCCGAGATGGTCGGGTGCGAAGGTGACGAGCGAACCATCCGGGGCCGGCATGGAGGTGTAGGTGATGTGCTTCACCCCGGCCTTTACTGCAGCGGCGACAGCAGCCTTGTGCTGGGTCAGGCGCTTGCCGGGTGTGTCGAGGGCGTCAGTGCTGATGATCAGCAGGCGGTCGACACCGGCAAAAGCGGCTTCGAGGCCGGCGGCGTCATCGAAATCCGCCTTGCGGGTGAGAACACCCTTGGCGGCGAGGCTCGCGAGCTTTTCCGGGCTGCGGGTCGCGGCAATGATGTTTGCCGGGGTGACCTTGTAGCTTTCGATCAGGTGATGGACGACAAGCTGGCCGAGCTGGCCTGCGGCGCCGGTGACGAGAATGGTTTCGCTCATGATATCCTCTAGTGGTTGACAGGTGGTCTCAAAAAGAGAGTAACACTAGAATAGGAATTGACCGGAAACTGTAAAGAAGGCAGTTTTTCGGGACTTCGTTACCAAAAGGGAACCAGCATGGMCGGAACAATCGTCAATCTGAAAGCGAGAACAGGCCAATCCGAAGGGTTGGGCGCGCGGCGCGACATCGACCTTGCCAGTCTGGATTTCACCAATTGCCCGGTTCGCGACGTGATGCAGCAGATCGGCGGCAAGTGGTCGACGCTGCTGCTGGAGGCGCTCGCCAAGCAGCCCTATCGCTTCGGCGAATTGCGCCGGATGATCCCCGATATTTCCCAGCGCATGCTGACCCAGTCGCTGCGCGACCTGCAGCGGGACGGCTATATCGAGCGGGAGGTTTTTCCAACGAAGCCGCCGAGCGTCGAATATCGGCTGACCGATCTTGGGCGGTCGCTCTACACGGTGTTGTCGCAGCTTCTGAACTGGGCGGAGGCGAACCATGATGAGGTTCGCGCTGCGCGGCTGCGGTTCGACGCAGATGCTTTATAGAGCGCAATTCCGGACGCAAAACCGCAGTACACTTTTGCTGGAATTGCTTTAGGGGATCAGGCGGACGACCCGCCTGATCCCGAGACAATCACTTCTCGCGGCCTTCCGTCAGGAAGAACAGGAAGGCGAGCGCCGGGAAGCAGAAGCCGATCCAGGCCGCCATCGACCAGCCGCCCGTTGCATAAGCCCAGCCGCCGAGCGCTGAGCCGATAGCGCCACCGGTGAAGAAGGTCGCCATGAAGAGGCCGTTCAGGCGGCCGCGGTGTTCCGGGCTCAGCCCGTAGATGGCGCGCTGGCCGCAGACGAGGTTGGTCGTCACGCCGAAATCCAGCAGGATCGCCGCAGCCGTCAGCAGGATAAGCGCCATCAGCGAGCCGTCAGTGGCGAAATGGCTCATGAGGAACGAGCCCATGCCGAGCAGCATGGCGAGCGTGGAAGCGACCTTCGTCATGCCACGGTCGGCAAGGCGGCCGGCGATCGGCGAGGCGATGGCGCCGGCGGCACCGGCCAGCGCAAAGAGGGCGATGCCGTTCTGGGACATGCCGAAGGCGGGGCTTGCAAGCAGCAGCGGCGCCGTCGTCCAGAACAGGCTGAAGGCACCGAACATGCCTGCCTGATAGAGGGCGCGGCGCTGCAGCACGCGCGAGTTAACTGCCAGATGGCCCATCGAGGCCAGCAGCTCACTATAACGCAGMTTCGTATGAGGGACGCGGACCGGCAGGTTGGCGCGCAGCACGATGCCGAGCGCAATCATGACCGCGGCGGTGACGTAGTAAACCACATGCCAGGAGGAGGCTTCGGCAACGAGGCTCGCAAAGGGGCGGGCAAGCATGATGCCACAAAGCAGGCCGCTCATGACATTGCCGACGACCTGGCCGCGCGTCGCATCCGGCGCCATGCTGGCGGCGAAGGGAACGAGGACCTGCGCTGCGACCGAGGCAAGGCCAATGCAGAGCGAGGCTGTCAGGAACATGCCCGGCGTGGAGGAGAAGGCAGCGCCAATCAGCGCAAGCGCCGAGGCGGCGATCAGCGTCAGGATGAGGCGGCGGTTTTCGAAGAGGTCGGCTAGCGGCACGATCAACAAGAGGCCGAGGCCATAGCCGATCTGAGTCAGCGTGACGATGAGGCCGGTCGCGGCCGGCGAGAAGCCGAGATTGGCGCTGATCGGGCCGGCGAGCGGCTGGCCATAATAAAGGTTGGCGGCGACGAAGCCGCAGGAGGCTGCAAAAAGGAAGGTTAGCCAGGGGGATAGGACACGAGGTACGGCCGTATCCGGCGTGGTGGCTGAAACGCTCATCAGAAACTCCAATAGGCAATGATTGGGAGGATTGAATGCAATTTAATCGTCTGCCGCCACCCGATCCTTGATCGGATTCCGGCATTCGGTCGTCAAGTCACCAGCCGCATGGCGGCTTCTGCCGCAGCCATCATCTCTTCCTCGGCGCGTCCCGTCCTCCCGATGACACGAAAGCCCTTGGTCAGGCAGAGAAAGGTGAGGGCCGTAGCATCAGCGTCCAAGGTCGGCGGAATGGTGCCATCGGCCTGGCCGATGCGGATCAGATCGGCCATCAGCTTCTCATCGGCGGAAAAGGCGGCGGCGACATGCCCTGCAGCTTCAGCATCCAGCAGGGAGAGGTCGTTTGCGCCGCCGACGACGAGGCAACCCTTGAGGCCGGCTTCGCCGTGGGAAAGCTCGGCATAGTACATCACCATCTGGAAGACCTTCTCACGGCCGGTCTTCGCCGCCGCGATCCTTGCTTCCAGCCGGCCGCGGCCGAGCTGGCGGTAGCGCTTGAAGGCGGCAAGGAAGATGCCGCGCTTKTCTTTGAAAGCCTTGTAGACGCTACCGGAGGCAAGGCCCATGGCTTCGGTAAGTTCGCTGATGGAGGCGGCATGGTAGCCGCGCTCGGAGAAGACGCGAAGCGCCGCATCCAACGCGGCGTCCATATCGAACTCGCGCGGGCGGCCGCGGCTGCGGGTTTTTGTGTTGGGCGCAACGGCAGCGGATATGAGGGCGTCGATGGTCATGACGCCTAATTAGGGAATGATCATTTCCAAATCAAGTGAATTTTTGCGACACCACCTGTTCACAGGTTCAGATCGAGCACCCAGGTCTGGCCGTTGGCCTCCGGGCCGAACATGCGGTGTCTCTCCTCGGAGACAAGCCGGAATCCGGCCTTCTGGTAGATGGCGCGGGCGGTATGGAGGAAATCGTTGGTCCAGAGAGAGATCTGCCGGTATCCCTTACCCCGCGAAAAGGCGATGCATTCATCGACCAGCTGCCTGCCGAGGCCGAGGCCACGGGMAGCCTTGTCGACATAGAGCAGGCGGAGTTTGGCAATGCCGTCGCCGCCATTGGTGATCAGCACCGAGCCGAGATTGATGCCGCTGCGCTCGGCGATCCAGCAATATTCCATCCCGGGGTCGAAATTGGCGAGGAACTTGCCGGCGACATCGGCGACCAACCCTTCGAAGCGCAGATCCCAGCCATATTCCTCCACATAGAATCGTCCCTGGCTCTGGACGATCCAGCCGATATCGCCGGCTCGATGCGGGCGGATGATGGCGGCAGCCGCTTTCGCCTGCGGATCGAGGATGGCGCGGATCGTGCGCATGGCGGCAACGGCGGCCTGTGGCTCGCCATCGGTCAAAGTGTCGAACCGGGCGGCGATCTGGGCGTTGGAGCGACGACCGAATTCCTCGAACTGGGCTCGTCCCTTGTCGGTGACAGTGATGATCTGGCTGCGCTGGTCGGCCGGATCGGGCGTCGCCTCGATGAGGTCTTCGGCACGGAAGCGCTTGAGAATGCGGCTGAGATAGGCGGGATCGAGCTGCAGGTCGCGGGCAAGCGCGCCGGCACTCACGCCGTCATGCGCGCCGATCTCGAAGAGCACGCGCGCATCCGTCAGCGTGAAGGGCGTGTCGAGATAGGCCTTGTTCAAAAGGCCAAGGAAGTTCGTGTAGAAACGGTTGAATTCGCGGGCGGATTCGATGAGGGCAAGATCGGTCATGGCAGGGTCTCCTGATGGAAACCCTGCTGTTTTTATTTGACTGAGTCAACTAAATTGATGACTCAGGCTGCGTCTTCCTCTTCCTTGGTTATTTCACCCTCGAGCGCGAAATCGACGGCAGCGCGGGCATGGATCGCCGTCGTGTCGAATCCAACAAGGGGAAGATGATCGGGGTCGAGGATCAGGCAGATCTCGGTGCAGCCGAGAATGATGCTGTCACAGCCCTTGGCGCGGGCGCGCTCGATCACGGCCATCAGTTTCTCGCGCGAACTGTCGAGCACCTTGCCGGCGCATAGCTCGTTGAAGATGATGTCGTGGACAGTGGTGCGGTCGGCGGCTTCGGGCACCATGATATCGAGGCCGAGGCCCTTCATGCGGTCGGTATAGAAGCCGTGCTCCATCGTGTAGCGCGTGGCAAGCAGCAGCGGGCGCTTGCAGCCGGATTGATGGATGGTTTTCGCCGTCTCGTCGATGATGTGGATCAGCGGCACCGAGATGTGTGCGGCAACCTCGGGCGCGATCAGATGCATTGTGTTGGTGCAGATCAGCACGCAATGGGCGCCGCCAATCTGCAGGCGCAGAGCGACATCGCCGAGACGCGAGGCCGCCATATCCCAGGCGCCGGCCTTCTGCAGGGCAACGATCTCCTCGAAATTCACCGAATGCAAAGTGAGCTCGGCAGAGGCCAGGCCGCCCAGGCGCTCGCGCACCATTTCGTTGATGAGGCGGTAATAGACCGCGGAACTTTCGAAGCTCATGCCGCCGATCAGGCCGATGTTTTTCATGGATTCTCGCTCCCTATGGTGTTTTCGAATGCGGTAATGATGCAGCAGATCAGGCGCGACGTGTTTGCATTGTTTGTGCTTTTGCATCGATACGTGCTAAGGTTTTGCGGGATTTTTCGGTTTCTTGCAAAATTTCAGCGTGGTCTCCATCATGATCGACGATCGCGACAGGCGGATTCTCGATATCCTGCAGGACGATGCAGGCATCTCCGTGACCGACCTTGCAGAGCGAGTGGCTTTATCGGTCTCGGCCTGTTCGCGGCGCATCCAGCGGCTGGAGGAGAGCGGCTACATCGCGCGTCGCATCGTCGTGCTGGATCGCGAGCGGATGGGCGTGCCGACCACGCTCTTTGCGCTCATCAAGACGGCGCATCATTCCGACGAATGGACGGAGGCCTTCCGCCGCGCGATCAGCGATATCCCCGAGATCGTCGAGGCACATCGGCTGACCGGCAATTACGATTACATCCTGAAGGTCGTGCTGCCGCGCGTCGAGCATTACGACGTGATTTACAAGCAAATCGTCCGCAAGCTCGAACTCTTCGACGTTTCGGCATCGATCTCGATGGAAGAATTAAAACACGGGACGGCGATACCGGTGGGCTATGCCCGATGAGCTACGGTGTTGAGGGGCATGGTTGAATGAACGATAGAGATATTCTTAGTCTTTTTATGCCGGGGGAAAAGCTTCTCTGGTCAGGGCGTCCGGCGCAGGGATTTCTCCTGACATCGCGGGATTTCCTCCTTATTCCCTTCTCGCTTCTCTGGGGCGGCTTCGCGATCTCTTGGGAAACCACTGCCGTGCTCGGGAATGGGCCGGTTCTCATGAAATTGTGGGGTCTGCCGTTCGTGTTTATCGGGCTCTACATCATGGCAGGACGTTTCTTCGTCGATGCTGCCGCGCGGGCGCGGACGGAATACGCGGTGACCGACAGACGCATCATCATCAGGAGAAGCGGCCTCTTTCGAAATTTATCCACGAGCCAACTCGAACTYCTGCCGTCGATCAGCCTTGAAGAAGGCGACCGGGGCAGGGGCACGATCAAATTCGGCGTAAGGTCAGATCGACGGATGAGCGGCTGGACACCCGCCCTCGCCAATGAACCTCAGCTTCTCGGGATCGAAAATGCGCAGCACGTTTACGGTATTCTCGAAAAAGCACGATCGGATATCAGGGGGAGCCGGTAACCCTAGCGTATCGACCGTCGGCGGCGCAGGGMAGGCATGCCGAAAAGGCAGTTGAAACCTTTGTGTGAAAGGCGACATTGGCTGCAGCAGAATGACAAAAAGGGGTAGGTCATGAGCGAGCATCACGTCGTCGTTGTCGGCGGCGGTTTCGGCGGGCTGCAGCTCGTCAATGGATTGAAAGGCCTGGGATCAAGGGGAGGGGGCGTGAAGATCACGCTTATAGACCGGCGCAACCACCATCTCTTCCAGCCGCTGCTTTATCAGGTGGCTACCACCATCCTATCCACTTCAGAGATCGCCTGGCCGATCCGCCATCTCTATGCCGACCGGCCCGAGGTGACCACGCTGCTCGGTGAGGTCAATGGCGTCGATCCCAATGCAAAGACCGTGTCCCTGCGCAGTGGCATGGTGCTGAAATACGATACGCTGGTGCTGGCGACTGGCGCAACGCACGCTTATTTCGGCCATGACGAATGGGAACCTGTCGCCCCGGGCCTGAAGACGCTCGAGGATGCGACGACCATCCGCCGCCGCGTGCTGCTCGCCTTCGAGCGGGCGGAAGTGGAAAGCGATCCCGCTGTGCGCGACGCGTTTTTGACTTTCTCTATCGTTGGTGCAGGCCCCACGGGCTGCGAGCTTGCCGGCATCATCGCCGAGTTGGCGCATTTCACGCTGCCCAAGGAATTCCGCAACATCGACACGCGCAAGACCCGCGTCGTGCTGATCGAGGCGGGGCCGCGGGTATTGCCGGCTTTTGCCGAGGATCTCTCGGCTTATGCGCAAAAGGCATTGGAAAAGCTGGGCGTCGAGGTGCTGACGGGTACGCCGGTGACGCAATGTACGGCTGATGGCGTGACGGTCGGCGAAAGTTTCATTCCGAGCCGCACGATCGTCTGGGCCGCAGGCGTGCAGGCTTCGCATGCGGCGCGCTGGCTCGGCGTGCCGGCCGACCGGGCGGGGCGCACCATCGTCGAGAAGGATCTGACGGCGCCGGGCTTGCCCGATGTCTTCGTGATCGGCGATACGGCTTCTGTGATACGTGAGGATGGCAAGCCGGTGCCGGGCATTGCGCCGGCGGCCAAGCAGCAGGGCGGCTATGTCGCGAAGGTCATCCGTGCGCGGCTATCCGGCAAGCCGGCGCCGGGACCGTTCAAATATTGGCATCAGGGAAGTCTGGCGACGATCGGCAAGAGTGCGGCGATCATCGATTTCGGCCGGTTCAAGCTCAAGGGCTGGCTCGCCTGGTGGATCTGGGGGCTCGCCCATATCTACTTCCTGATCGGCACGCGCTCGCGCTTCGCCGTCGCCTGGAACTGGTTCTGGATCTATATGAGCGGCCAGCACAGCGCCCGGCTGATCACCCAGCGCGAGACCATGCGCGACGACCGGTAGGGGCAAACAGACGATAAAGGAAAAGGGCGGCTCCGGGAGCCGCCCTTTCTGTTTCATCAGGCTGCCAGCGAGGCGATGTCGATGACGAAGCGGTAGCGGACGTCGCTCTTCAGGACGCGCTCATAGGCTTCGTTGACCTGCTGGATGTTGATCTTCTCGATCTCGGAAACGATGTTGTGCTCGCCACAGAAGTCGAGCATTTCCTGGGTTTCCTTGATCGAGCCGATCATCGAGCCGGAGATGCTCTTGCGGCCCGGGACCAGCGAGAAGGCGTGAACCGGGATTGCGTTTTCGGGAACGCCGACCACGACGAAAGCGCCATCCACCTTCACGAGGCCGAGATAGGCATTCCAGTCGATCTCGGCGCTGACGGTGCAGATGACGAGGTCGAAGGCGCCGGCGAGCTTCTTGAAGGTTTCCGGGTCGTTGGTGGCGTAATATTCCTTGGCGCCGAGCTTCAGGCCATCTTCCTTCTTGGAGAGGCTCTGCGAGAGCACGGTGATATCGGCGCCCATGGCAGCACCCAGCTTGACGCCCATATGGCCGAGGCCGCCCATGCCGACGATGGCAACCTTCTTGCCGGGACCGGCCTTCCAGTGGCGCAGCGGCGAATAGAGCGTGATGCCGGCGCAGAGAAGCGGAGCGGACGCGTCGAGCGGAAGGTTGTCCGGGATGGACATGACATAGCCTTCCTTGACGACGATGCTATCGGAATAGCCGCCCTGGGTGCGGGTCTTGCCGTCTGCTTCGAACTCATTGTAGGTGCCGACGAGGCCCGGCATATACTGTTCCAGATCGACATCGCGGGTGGCGCAGCCGACGCAGGAATCGACGAAGCAGCCGACGCCGACGCGATCGCCGACCTTGAACTTGGTCACTTCGGAGCCGACAGCGGTCACGATGCCGGCGATCTCATGGCCCGGCACGATCGGATAAACGGCGTTCTTCCATTCGTTGCGGACGGTGTGAATGTCCGAATGGCAGATGCCTGCAAACTTGATGTCGATGACGACGTCATCCGGGTTCGGATTGCGGCGTTCGAAGGTGAAGGGGGTCAGCGGCTTGGAAGCGTCAGTCGCGGCGTAGCCTCTTGCAATAGGCATGGGAACCTTCCTTTTCGATTGGGAGGGGTGGGGGTGGGCGGAATATTGCCCGGAACCGTGCTGCAGCGTTAGAGCGATACTCTCAGCTTTTTGCACGATCCTGCAAAAGTGAGCCGGCCACCTGTTTGCGAAATGGAAAAGGCGGCCTAGATAGAAGCGGTATCGCTGGTGTCAGACAGAAAGAGTTGCCGCATGACATTGCCCTTCAATCCCTATCAGGAAATCGTCGATATCGCGATGCGCTTTGCGCCAGGCGATGGCGAGTTCCGCACGTCGATCGGCAACCTCCACATCAGCCGCCGCTCGAACCCCAGTGATCCGCTGCATAGTAGCTACAAGCCCTGCTTCGCCTTTGTGCTGCAGGGCGCCAAGAGCCTCCGCCTCGGCAATGAGTTCATCAGCTACGGAACCGGGGACTATCTGCTGACTTCGCTCGATCTGCCGGTCGCATGGCGTATCGCCGAGGCCAGCCCGGAGGTGCCGCATCTCTGTCTGGGGCTCGCGATTGACTCCGAAAAGCTGCTGGAGCTCTTAAGCCGCATTGATGTTCCTCGCCCAGGCGCCCACACAGACGGGCAGCGCGGTATGACCGTCAACGTCGCCCCGCCGGAGCTTCTGGACGCCGCCGTGCGCCTGCTGCGCTTGCTCGATCGTCCAGACGACATTCCGGCCATGGCGCCGCTGATCGAGCAGGAAATCCTCTATCGGATACTGACCGGGCCGGATGGCGAGCGGCTGATCAACATCGCGACGGCTGACAGCCACAGCAACAGGATCGCGCGCGCCGTCGCCTGGCTGAAGGAGAATTTCGCTCGGCCCCTGCGCATCGAGGAACTAGCCGACCACGTCAGCATGAGCGCGTCATCCTTCCATCACCACTTCAAATCGGTGACGGCAATGACGCCGATGCAATATCAGAAGCAGCTTCGCCTGCATGAGGCGCGCCGGCTGATGCTGGTGGAGCGGCTGGATGCAGGGACTGCCGGTCATCAGGTCGGCTATCAGAGCCCGTCGCAGTTCAGCCGCGAATATAKCCGCCTCTACGGCGCTTCACCCGCACGCGATGTCGATGGCGCGCGAGATGCTGTAGCAGCGGAATAAGGCGTGGGAGTAAGTCTCAGCCTGGGAATTTCAGCGCCTTGTCGGCACGGCACTTCGCAAGCTTCAACTGGCGGAAGGAGAGGATGCGCGTGATGCGTTCCTTGCCATCGGTCTCGACGCTCATACAGGCGCAGGCATAGCCGTAATTGCCGTTGGTCTGCACGTAATCGTGCTCGGAAATGTCGGGGATGAGGTCCATGCCCTCAGGCTCGTCACCGCTTCCCTGCGTCATGATCGTCCAGGTATTTTCCGCATCGTCCAGCCACCAGTTGGCGGGTGTCGGGTTCTGGATCCAGCCGCAGCGCGTTTCGGCGGCAAGAGCGGGAAAGGCGAGAGCGAGCGACAAAGCTGCGGCGAGGACTGCTGTCTTCACGGGCGATTCTCCTTGGGCCTCGATACTCGGCTATTTGCCTGCCTTCGAACAGCCGAATTCCACTGTTTCATATGATACGAAAAAATCTCCTGATGCTTCTTGACGAGAGCCCTCGATCTGGCGCATAAACGCCACGAACCGTACCGTACGGTACGTAAATGGGGAGTTGAATCCGTGTCAGTCGATGTCGCAGAGCCGAGCGAGTTTTCGCCACGCCAGAACGCTGTTCTGGAGCAGGCGCTGCAGCTTCTCGTCGATGGCGGGGAGAAGGCGCTGACGACCTCGGGCGTGGCGCGCGCGGCCAACTGCTCCAAGGAAAGCCTCTACAAGTGGTTCGGCGACCGTGATGGATTGCTGTCTGCGATGATCGCCTACCAGGCGAGCAAGGTGCGCACCTTCGAGCGCAGCGGAGAGCGGCTGACTTATACGAGCCTGCACGACCATCTCG
Organism: Rhizobium sp. 05L429; assembly: GCF_056397645.1. Lineage (NCBI taxonomy): Bacteria > Pseudomonadati > Pseudomonadota > Alphaproteobacteria > Hyphomicrobiales > Rhizobiaceae > Rhizobium > Rhizobium sp. 05L429. The sequence continues at coordinate 236,171 of NZ_JBFTNV010000006.1, forward strand.
TCATCTTTGCACGCGACCTGCTCGAGGTTCTGGCCGGCGATGTCTCGCTGGCGCTGAACCGGCTGGCAATCGGCCAGTCGCATCGCGACGGCTCCAAGCTTGGCAAGCTTCTGCTCGAACGCGGCCGGCGGCAGATCGACCGCCGTGCCATGGCGCTGATCGATGCCGGCAAACGGGCAGGGCTGTTGCGCTTCCATGATGCCGACGAGGCCTATCACACGCTTTACGGTCTTAGTGTTTCCGATCTGCATGTGCGCATGCTGCTCGGCGAGCCAGGCCTCAAGGATACCGCGCGTCAGGCGGAGAAGGCGGTCACCGCTTTCCTGCGCCTCTACGGCACGGAGAAAGTTCTGGCGGAGATGCCGATCCTCGGCTGACCCGCTTACTGACAGTCAACAAGACAAGCAAAAGGGAAGGAATTTCAATGCGCGTCTATTACGATCGTGATGCCGATCTCAACCTCATCAAGTCCAAGAAAGTCGCCATCATCGGCTACGGTTCGCAGGGTCGCGCACATGCGCTGAACCTCAAGGATTCCGGCGCCCAGAACGTTGTCATCGCGCTCAAAGCCGGTTCGCCGACCGTCAAGAAGGCCGAAGCCGATGGCTTCAAGGTCATGACGGTTGCCGAAGCTGCCGCCTGGGCCGACCTGATGATGATGGCAACCCCGGACGAACTGCAGGCCGACATCTACAAGGCCGACATCGCCGGCAACATCCGTGACGGCGCAGCCATCGCCTTCGCCCACGGCCTCAACGTCCACTTCGGCCTCATCGAGCCGAAGGCTTCGGTCGACGTCGTCATGATCGCCYCGAAGGGCCCGGGCCACACGGTTCGCGGCGAATACCAGAAGGGCGGCGGCGTTCCCTGCCTCGTAGCCGTTCACCAGAACGCGTCCGGCAATGCACTTGAACTCGCGCTCTCCTACGCCTGCGGCGTCGGCGGCGGCCGTTCGGGCATCATCGAAACCAACTTCCGCGAAGAGTGCGAAACCGACCTCTTCGGCGAACAGGTCGTTCTCTGCGGCGGCCTCGTCGAACTCATCCGCGCTGGTTTCGAAACGCTCACCGAAGCCGGTTACGCTCCGGAAATGGCCTATTTCGAATGCCTGCACGAAGTGAAGCTGATCGTCGACCTGATCTATGAAGGCGGCATCGCCAACATGAACTACTCGATCTCCAACACGGCCGAGTGGGGCGAATACGTCTCCGGTCCGCGCATCATCACCGCCGAGACCAAGGCCGAGATGAAGCGTGTCCTCAAGGACATCCAGACCGGCAAGTTCACCTCGGACTGGATGCAGGAATACCGCGCCGGCGGCGCGCGCTTCAAGGGCATTCGTCGCCTGAACGACAGCCACCAGATCGAGGAAGTCGGCACGAAGCTCCGCGCCATGATGCCCTGGATCGGCAAGAACAAGCTGGTCGACAAGTCCGTCAACTAAGCTGTTCCAAGATTGTGATTATGAGAGGCCGGGACGAAAGTTCCGGCCTTTTCATTTACTGGCGCTGAGATACAGCCAGCGGGTCGGCTTGTCGTCGTAGCCGCCGCCATCGGCTTCGTTGATCGCGATATGCCTCCAGCCTCCGGCAACGAGCAACTCCTGCAGCCATTCGCTCGAAGGATAGTTGTAGTAGCGACCGAAGCTGTCATGGCCTTCGGCGGTACCGGCCTTGAAGCTCGCGTGGAAGACGCCGTCCTGCTTCAGGGCGTTGCGGATGAGAGTGAGGATGGTGGGGAGATCGGCGCGAGGCACATGCAGGAGGCTTGCCTCCGCCCAGATGCCACCGAATTCCTCGCTGGCTGATAGATCTTCGAAGCGCATGACCTTTACCGGCCTGCCGACCAGCTTCTCGGCCTGCCGGGCAAGCGCAGCCGAGCCATCCGTCGGAGTGACGTCGAAGCCCTTGGACAGCATGTAGGCGCAGTCCTGTCCACCACCGCAGCCAAGCTCCAGGATGCGTGTCTGTTCGGGGAGGGCGGCCAGGAAGGCATCGAGCCTTGTCGCCTTTGGCTTGCGATCGCGGGTGGCGTAAGCCTCGGCGTTGTCGTCGTAGAAGGAGATGGTCATAGATTCTTCTCGATATAGATCACCCGGTCCAGGTTCTTGAAATGGGCGTCCAGTGTCAGGACATCGGTATCGTGCAATTCGGCGGTGGCGTAGATGATGGCATCTGCAAGCGCGAGCTTCCGCCTGGCCGAGACTTCGGCAGCGCGGCGGGCGAGCGCCGTATCGAGGGGCGCGATGATGCAGGTGGCTGTGTAGGCGAAGAAGGAATCGACGGCGTCCTCACCACGTTCGCGCTCCAGCCATTTAGCGAGTTCGAGTTGTACGATAGTCGGGACGATACATTCTGTGCGCACGGGCATTTCGCCCTGCAGGCGGTCTGTTGCCGGGCCTTGTGTCAGCCATTCGATCCAAGCCGAGCTATCGACGACGCGCATCAGAACCGGTCTTTCCTGTCGCGATAGTTGGCGGGGTCGGCGCCTTTGGCCATGCCCTTGAGATCGGCGAGTTCGGGGACGGGGATGAGCAGGACGCCTTTGCCCTTGGGGATGAAGACGAATTCCTGGCCTGCGGACCAGTGCTGCTGTTCGCGCACTTCCTTCGGAATGGAGATCTGGAATTTTGCGGAGAGAGTTGTGGTTGCCATTCTTACCTTTCCTCTATCGATCATTAGATAGTAAGAATTTGGCTCGTTGCGGTCAACGGCGAACCGTTTCCAGCAATTAAAAACCGGGCATTAAGCCCGGCTTCGATGTTGTCGCGCTGTCGCGGGAGATCTACGTCGGGAACGCAGCAGCATTCCCGGACTTCAGATCAGAGAACACGGCGCGTCCAGCCGCGCTCGTCGTTCGTGACGCCCTTCTGCAGACCGACGAGCTGTTGGCGCAGTTCTGATGTCAGCTTGCCGGTCTGGCCGTCTCCGACCTTGAATTCGCCGTCGGCGTGGCGAACCAGGCCGATGCCGGCCAGCACCGCGGCTGTGCCGCAAGCGAAGGCTTCGACGAGTTTGCCGCTTGCCGCATCGGCCTGCCATTCCTCGAAGGAGTAGGGGCGCTGTTCTACGCGCAGGCCTTTTTCTTCAGCCAGCACGATGACCGAGGCGCGGGTGATGCCGGGCAGGATCGTGCCGCCGAGCGGCGGGGTCACGACCGTTCCGTCGTTCATCACGAAGAAGACGTTCATGCCGCCGAGTTCTTCGACCCAGCGATGCTCTGCTGCGTCCAGGAAGACGACCTGATCGCAATCCTTCTTCGCCGCTTCGGCCTGGGCCACCAGGCTGGCTGCGTAGTTTCCGCCGCATTTTGCGGCACCGGTGCCACCGGCGGCTGCGCGGGTATAGGCGGTTTCGACCCAGAGCGAGACCGCCTTCGCGCCGCCCTTGAAATAGGCGCCGACCGGGGAGGCGATGATGCAGAAGATATATTCCTGCGCCGGACGAACGCCGAGGAATGCTTCGTTGGCGAACATGAAGGGGCGAAGGTAGAGGCTGGCGTCACCTGAGGGTATCCAGTTCTTGTCGACGCGAACAAGTTCTTCAACCGCCTTCAGGAAAAGTTCCTCCGGCACGGCAGGCATCGCCATGCGGGCCGCCGACTGCGCGAAGCGGCGGGCGTTTTCTTCAGGCCGGAAGAGCAGGATGCGGCCATCGTCTGCCTTGTAGGCTTTCATGCCTTCGAAGATTTCCTGCGCGTAGTGCAGCACGGCGCTCGCAGGATCGAGCTCCAGAGGCCGCCTCGCCGTTACCTTCGCATCGTGCCAGCCCTTGTCGGCAGTCCATCGTGCCAGGACCATATGATCCGTGAAGATCTTGCCGAAACCGGGCGTTTCCAGTGCCCGGATTCGGTCGGCATCGGAGACGGGAGACTTGTGGAATTCGATCTTGATTTCAGGAGAGGTCGACGTCGCGGTCATTGCTGGCACCTTGATAGTCCATTGAATAATGGCCGGCACACTACTGCTGCCGGACCGGTTTTGGAAAGGTCTGAATCAGCCGGTTTCGGCTTTTGATCAGAGGAATAATCGCGTGATGTGCCGAACTTTCACGCAACGAGGCAGGCATTCGGTTTGGTTGTGTGAAATCTCTGATGTCAGCCCGATCGACACCAGGGCTTTCAAATATAAGACCTCCAATCTTGTCACAGTGACAAGAAAATAGGTCAGTATTGTTGACATAAATTTCACTGCATGGTGAGCTGCTGATATTATAAAAATATGAGGAAACCCCATGCTGAACTGGGACAATATGTTTGCGACGCGCTCTTCACGGATGCGCGCCTCGGAAATCCGCGAGCTTCTGAAACTTCTCGACCGGCCTGACATCATCTCCTTTGCCGGCGGCATTCCCGACCCGGCGCTGTTTCCGGACAAGGAATTCAAGCAGGCTTATGCTGACATTTTCGACAGCTCGGCCGTCAACTCCGCCCTCCAATATTCGGTCTCGGAAGGCTACAAGCCGTTGCGCGAATGGCTGGTCAAGCAGATGGCGGACCTCGGCATTCCCTGCGCGCTCGACAATGTCTTCATCGTCTCTGGCTCGCAGCAGGGCCTCGATTATCTCGGCAAGCTGTTCCTGTCGCCCAACGATACCGCACTCGTCACCTGGCCGACCTATCTCGGCGCGCTGCAGGCTTTCAATGCCTACGAGCCGTCCTATGACCAGCTGACGCCCGGCGGTAACCGCACGCCGGATTCTTACCGCGAGGCTGCAGCGCAAAAGGGCGGCAAGGTGAAATTCGCCTATCTCTCTGCCGATTTCTCCAACCCGACCGGCGAGACCGTCGACCGCGATGGCCGCGAGAAGGTTCTGAAACTTGCCGAAGAGCTCGACATCGCCGTCATCGAAGACGCCGCCTACCAGTCGCTACGCTATAACGGCGATCCGATCCCGCCGATCCTGGCGCTGGAGATTGCCGAAAAGGGCCATATCAACGATACGCGCACGATCTATTGCGGCAGCTTCTCCAAGACGCTGGCGCCGGGTCTTCGCGTCGGCTTCATCGTCGGCAATGCGCCTGTCATTCGCAAGCTGGTGCTGATGAAGCAGGCGGCCGATCTGCATTCCTCGACCATCAACCAGATGGCGATTTCGGAAGTTGCCGAACGCGGTTTCGATGCACAGGTCGCCAAGGTCAGGGCCGCCTACAGCCAGCGCCGCAACAGCATGCTGGCGGCACTCGAGAAGTACATGCCTGCAGGCTCGCGCTGGACGAAGCCGGAAGGCGGCATGTTCATCTGGGTCACGCTGCCGGAGGGTATGGATGGCGCCAAACTGCTGGCCAAGTCGTTGGAAAGCGCCAAGGTCGCCTTCGTTCCCGGCCAGGCCTTCTTCGCCGATGGTTCGGGTGCCAACACGTTCCGCGTCAGCTTCTCCTGCGCCAACGAGCAGATGATCGAAGAGGGCATCAGCCGTCTCGGCAGGCTGATCGCCAGCGAGATCGGCTGATACCGAATATTGGTCTGGGCGGCGATCAGAAAATCGTCGTCCAGCCTTCGTTTGCGGTCTCGCTCTTGCCGTAGCCGACCCGGTCGGCAATCGCGCCATCGGCGTTGAGCAGGATGATGTCGCCGCCCTTGTTGGCAAGCTGCGGGCCGCCATTGTCAGGGTCGAGCGTGATGGTGCGGAATTCGCCCGAGGCGAGGGATCCCGTCAGCTTTTGTTTGCGGCCTTCACCATCTTCCAGCGACCAGCCTTCGATCGACATCGCGACATCAGAGCGGTTGACGAGCGTCACCGTCTCCTCCTCGGTGCCGTCGGCGCGGTTCACGGGATTGATCTGATCATGGCGGCGACGATACGCAGCGACGAGGCGACGATCGGCTGCGGCCGACGGGTGCCTTCACCGCGGCCCTGACCGCCCCTGTTGTCGCCGACCGGATGGCCGGTGTTGGCATCGGTGTTCCAGTTTTGCGACTGGAAGCCGAGGAAGATCGCTGCCCAGTGGTCCTCATCCGAAAAATGGATCAGAAGTGCGCCGTCCTGATTGGGCGCGTTGGTGGCGCGGAAACTGCCGCTGTCGCCCTGATTCATATGGATATCGTGAATGCCGTTGCCGGGCTCGAAGCCGAAATATTCATCCGGCTTGTTGTTCTCCGGCCCCCAGGCTTCGCCGAAGGCGTAGAAGTGGATGGACTTGTCGGCGATGCCTTCCTGCACGATCGGTTCGATGAAATCGCGCAGATCGTTCTTCGGCCCGTCGAGCTGGAAGGGCGCCACGTCCATGTCCTCGCGCTCGATCATGCCGCCGCGCACATAGTCGATCGCCAGATCCTTTCGGTCGCCTCTGATATCGGTCAGACCCATAGGCAAAGCGGTGAGTTCTGATGTCAGCGTCTCGTGCTGGAAATCCATGACATTGGCATAGAGCAAGTCGTGCGGCGATTCCTTCGAGCGCACGTTCATGGCGATGCGATAGCTGACGCCACCGGCCTCGATGCGGATTTCGATATGCGGATCGTTGTCGTCGTCAAGGGCGAGCGCCGAAGCCGTACCCTTCAGCACCTTGTAATTCCGGAGCATGGTGAACCTCGTGATGGGGGCAGGGGTTCACGATAGCATGGCGGAAATGCATCTTTTGTGACGCTGATTTTCCGCCATGCAATGCTTTGGAGAGCTTACTTCTTCAGGTGCGGCGCGAAGAGTTCCATGTCGGCTTCACTCAGCCTGTCATTCGCCGTGTTGAGCTGGTGCCAGTAGGGGTAGATCACCGGCGGTACGCTGACATCGTCGAGGCGCTTGCGCTCCTCCTCCGAGAGCTTCAGATCGGCGGCGGCGAGGTTGTCCTTGAACTGAGCCTCTGTGCGGCCGCCGATGATGACAGACGTGACCGCCTTGCGGCCGATCAGCCAGGCGAGTGCGACCTGCGCTGCCGAAACGCCGCGTTCCTCGCCGATTGCCACCAGCGTTTCGACGATGTTCCAGAGGCGGTCTTCGTCGCGGATCGGCGGTTCGGTCCAGCCGGCGAACTGGCGGGTGCCTTCGGGAGCGGCGGCATTGCGGCGGTGCTTGCCGGAGAGAAGACCGCCGGCGAGCGGGCTCCAGACGAGGACGCCGAGGCCCTGATCGATGGAGATCGGCAGCAGTTCGTATTCGGCGTCGCGGGCTTCCAGCGTGTAGTGGATCTGCTGGCTGACGAAGCGCTGGTACTTGTGTTCGTTGGCGACGCCTAGCGCCTTCATGATGTGCCAGCCGGAATAGTTCGAGMAGCCGACATAACGCACCTTGCCCTGCTTGATCAGGGTATCGAGCGCTTCCATGGTTTCTTCGAGCGGCGTCTGGCCGTCCCATTCATGGACCTGATAGAGGTCGATGACATCGGTCTTCATGCGCTTGAGGCTCGCCTCGCATTCGCGGATCAGGTGGTAGCGCGACAGGCCGCGGTCGTTCGGGCCATCGCCCATGCCGAAGCGGGCCTTGGTGGCGAGCAGCACTCCATCAGGGCGCTTGCCGCCGAGCACTTCACCGATGATATTTTCGGATTCGCCGGAAGAATAGACATTGGCCGTATCGATCAGGTTGACGCCGGCATCGAGGCAGATATCGACCATACGGCGGGCTTCCTGCGCGCCGAGATCGCCGACCGTCTTTGCCCAGCCGACGCCGCCGAAGGTCATCGTGCCCATGGTTGCAGTGGAAACTTTCAGGCCGGAACGGCCGAGCAAACGATATTCCATTGAAATTCCTCCTCATGAAAATGGCCTGATTGACGTACCKCAGGGCAGCTGATCGTCAAACAGCAAAACGTTCACGCCTCCGTGAGATTACGCTCTTGCCGACGCTTGCGCGAGGACAATAGCCAGCGGATTTCGACACGAGGTCGGCGAGCAGACTTCGGGATAAACGCTATTTTTTTGTCCGCAGCGCGAGGATCATATCTGCCGCGACTAGCGGTTGATTTCGTTCCATAGCGCGTGACAGTTCACGCACAAAGCCCGGGCTTTCATTTTTGCTGACTGCGTCGAGCAGGGCCTGGCGAGCGGAGCTGCAGGAGTTGGCGGCGATCAATCCCAATTCCAATGGCGAGCCTTGTTGCGGGGCATAGGCGACTGCGCGCGACAAGAGGCAGTCCTGATAGGCTACCCCCTCGGGATAATCCTTCAATTCTTTGGACGGTTTATTGGCTGTCGTCTGACATCCGGCGAGAATCGCACAGGCAAGCACGGTCGCAATACAGATCTTCATTGGGGCTCCAGCGTGTTGAAAGCGGATCGGGCATCGCAGAGCCGTAGATGATTCAATCTAAAGTTTATATGATTTGCTTTTACCCCTATCGGAAAAATGCGTGTTTTGTTGAGAAAGCAGATAGGAAGGCGCGGCAATCGGCTGGCCTGGTTGACCAAGCCGAGGCCGCTGTGCCCTGTCACATCGCTGTCAAACGCCCCTAATAAGGGAGGGGTATCGCAATCCGAGGGTCATCCATGAAAACGCTAGTTTCCGCCGCTGCATTGCTTGCCGCGAGCCTTCTCGCCGTCCCGGCTTCCGCCGCCAATCTCGTTCTCTACACCAGCCAGCCGAACGAAGATGCGCAGGCGACCGTCGATGGTTTCATGGCCGCCAACCCCGATATCAAGGTCGACTGGGTGCGCGACGGCACGCCGAAGATCATGGCAAAGCTCCAGGCTGAAATCCAGGCCGGCAATCCGGTTGCCGACGTTCTCTTGATCGCCGATGTCGTGACGCTCGAGCGCCTCAAGGAAGACGGCAAGCTGCTCGCCTACAAGTCGCCGGAAGCAGCAAACTACGACGCTGCTCTCTATGACGCCGGCGGTTATTACTATTCCACGAAGCTGATCACGACCGGCATCATGTACAACACGTCGGCTGCCATGAAGCCGACGAGCTGGAAAGATCTTGCCAAGCCGGAAGCCAAGGGCCTCGTCACCATGCCGAGCCCGCTTGCTTCGGGTGCAGCTCTTATTCATGCCCAGACGCTGGCCGCCGTTCCCGGCCTCGGCTGGGATTTCTACAAATCGCTTGCCGATAATGYTGCTGTCGCTTCCGGCGGCAACGGCGTTGTCCTGAAGTCCGTCGCCACTGGCGAAAAGGCTTACGGCGTGGTCGTCGATTACCTGCCGATCCGCGAAAAGGCCAAGGGCGCTCCGGTTGAATTCGTCTTCCCGAGCGAAGGCGTTTCGGCTGTGACCGAGCCGGTCGGTATTCTCGCCAGCGCCAAGAATGCCGATGCCGCTAAGAAGTTCGTCGACTACGTTCTCTCCGAAAAAGGCCAGGAAGGCTTCCTGAAACTCGGTTATATTCCGGCCCGCAACGGCATGAAGCTGCCCGCAGGTTTCCCGGCACGCGACACGATCAAGGTTCTGCCCATCAACGCCGCCGAGGCGCTGAAAAATACCGACAAGGACCTGAAGACCTTTACGGATCTCTTCGGTTCGAAATAATAGACCCATGCAGGGTTATGTACGTGCAGGGAGCAGCCAGCCCGTCTGGCTGTTTCCTTTCATTGTTTCAGTGGTTCTCTTCCTCAGCGTGCTGCCTCTGGCACGGCTCGCGGTCGTCGGCATTTCCGCCTTTGCCAATGGCGGCGTCATGGTGGTTCTCTCCGATCCCATGGTCTGGTCGGCGGTCTATTACACCATCGTCACGGCCATCCTCGGCACTGTTATCTCGCTTATCGTCGGCTGCGGTTTCGCCTATCTGCTGACGCTGACGGACATCCCGGCCAAGGGGCCGCTCAGCTTCTTCTTCGTGCTGCCGATGATGATCCCGCCGCAGGTGACGGCGCTTGCCTGGGTGCAGATGTCGGGACCGTCAAGCCCGCTTCTGAAGGCGCTGCATATTGCGCCGCCGATGGGATCGCCGCAGCCGCTCTATTCGGTTGGCGGTATTGCGCTGCTCTATGGCGTGCAGCATGCGCCGCTTGTCTATCTGGCGCTGAGGGCAGGGCTGATGACCCTGCCGCGCGACGGCGTGGAAGCGGCGCGGCTGTCGGGCGCATCGAGTCTCAGGGTGTTTCGCGATATCATCCTGCCGCTGTCGCTGCCGGGCGTCATTGCGGGGGCGGCAATTTCCTTCGTGTCCTGTACCGGCAATTTCGGCATTCCCGCCATTCTCGGCATTCCGGCCTCGATCTTCACGCTGCCGACGCTGATCTTTTCGAAGTTCACCGCCTTTACCGGCCGCACCTTCGGCGATGTGGCGCTGCTCTCTGCCATCATCGCGCTGATCTCTGTCGCCGGCCTTGCCATCCAGGACCGGGCGTTGCGCGGGCGCGATTACCGGGTGATCGGCCTGTCTGGCGCAACGGCCGCCTTCGAACTCGGCGGCTGGAAGCTCATTTTCACGCCGCTGCTGTGGATCGTGCTATTCTTCATGCTGGCGGCACCCTTCTTTGCGTTGGTGGCCGGCGCATTGGTGCCGGCTTACGGCGTGCCGCTGACTTTCAAGACCATGACGTTTCATGCCTTCGAGGAGATCCTCTTCCGGCAGGCGGTGACACGCACGGCCTTCGTTAATTCGCTGTCGCTCGCGAGCGGGGCGGCGGTCGGACTGCTCTTCGTGACGGTGCTGGCTGCCTATGCGCTCACGCGGCGCAGGGATACGCTCTCGCGAATCGTTTCCAGCCTTGTCGAGATTCCCTATTCGCTGCCGGGCATCGTCATGGCGGTCTGCTTCATTCTTGTCTTCGCCGCACCCATCCCGGTGCTGAACGTGACGCTCTACGGCACGGTCTGGATCATTCTCATCGCTTATTTCTCCTCCTTTTTCGCCGTCAGCCTGAAGCCTGTGGTCAGCGCCTTTCATCAGCTCGATCCGGCACTGGAAGAGGCGGCACGGCTTTCGGGCGCCGGCTTCTTCCGGCGGCTGAAGGATATCATCGTGCCGCTGATTGCCCCGGCGGCTGGTGCCTCGGTCATCCTCGTCTTTCTGATCGCCTGCAACGAGCTGACGATTTCGGCGCTGCTCTGGTCGGCTGGCACGCAGACGCTGGGTGTCGCCATCTACAATCTCGATGACAGCGGCAGTTCCGACCTTGCCTCGGCTCTGTCAGTGCTCGTCGTCTTCATGGTCGTCGCCATGATGCTGCTTCTGGAGCTTCTGGCGAAACATCTGCCCAAGGGAGTGGTGCCGTGGCGAAGCTGATCCTCAATCAGGTTGCCAAGGATTTCGGCACGGGACGGGCGGCGGTCAGCGGCTTTTCGCTCGACGTGCGCGAGGGCGGTTTCCTGGCGCTGCTCGGCCCCTCCGGCTGCGGCAAGACGACGGTGCTGCGCATGATTGCCGGCTTTGAGACGCCGAGCGATGGTTCCATCCATCTCGGCGAGCGGTTGCTTGCCGATGCCTCGCAATCGCTGCCGCCGGAAAAGCGCAACATGGCGATGGTCTTCCAGTCCTATGCGCTCTGGCCGCATATGAGCGTGGCAGACAATGTCGGCTATCCGCTGAAGGTGCGCGGCATCTCCGGCGAAGTCTACAAGGCGAAGGTGCGCGAAGCGCTATCGACTGTTAGGCTCGTCGATTATGCCGAACGGCGGCCGGCCGATCTCTCCGGCGGCCAGCGTCAGCGCGTGGCGCTKGCCCGCTGCCTGGTGACATCGCCCGATGTCGTGCTGCTCGACGAACCGCTCGCCAATCTCGACCGGCATCTGAAGCAGGAGATGGAGGARACCTTCCGSGAGTTTCACCAGCGCTCCGGTGCGACGATGATCTATGTGACGCATGACCAGAGCGAGGCGATGGCGCTGGCCACCGACGTCGCCGTCATGTCCGAAGGACGGCTGTTGCAGGTGGCGCCTCCGGCCGAGATCTATGCACGGCCGGAAGGGCGCATGGTCGGCGGGCTGATCGGCCGCGGCGCGATCGTCACGCTGCCTGTCATGGGCAGCGAACGTCATCTGGAATGGGACGAGCTGGAAGATGCGCTGGTGGCCGCCAATACCGATGGCGCCGATATACTGGTGCGTCCGGAAGATGTTGTTATCGGCGGCGAGGGGGCTCCTGCGATCGTCGAATCCGTGCTCTTCGAAGGCGAGCGTTATGCGGTGAAGCTGACGCTCGGCAACGGCCAGGCGTTGCGCGCCTACAGCCGCGTGGTTGTCGAGACCGGCGAGGCGGTGCGCGTCGTCATCCGCGCCGGCTGGCGGCTTTGAGGGACAATAGGCTTTGCTAGCCGCTTATTCGTGTCTAGTAATGCCCTGATGCCAACCGGGAATGCCTGATGTCGCTTCGCCTTGCTACTTTCAATGTCGAGAACCTGCTCACCCGTTTCGACTTTACAGGCTATCGCAACCAGCTTCGACAGGATCGCGTMATCAAGCTCTTCGAGGTMAATAACGAGGGCACCTATCAGCAGCTGGAGCAGGCGCGGGTGATCGCGTCGACCGACGATACGCGGCAGATGACGGCGCTCGCCATCGCCGATGCGGATGCCGATATTCTCTGCCTGCAGGAAATCGACAATATGGCTGCACTTCAGGCCTTCGAATATGGCTATCTCTATCGCATGGTCGGCAATGGCTACCGGCAGAAATACCTCGTCGAGGGCAATGACAGCCGCGGCATCGATGTCGCCGTACTGATGCGCGAGGAAACGCGCGACGGGCAGAAGATCGAGCTCAAGGATATCAAGAGCCATGCGATGGTGACCTATCGCGATTTCGACCTCTTCGATGAAGAGATCGGCAAGACCAACCGGCTCGACGACAAGGTCTTCAAGCGCGATTGCCTGGAACTGGACTTGAGGATCGGCGGGGTGCCGATGACGCTTTATGTCGTTCATTTCAAGTCGATGGGCAGCCCGCGCGACGGGCTGGACGGGCGGCAATCGACCCTGCCGATCCGCCGGGCCGAGGCGCGTGCCGTTCGCCGAATCATCGAAAACCGGTTCGGAGCTGCGCATACGGCAAGCAAGAACTTCGTTATCTGCGGCGACATGAACGACTACCAGGAGCGCGTCGACGTCATCGGCCGGCGCACCATCGGTTATCGCTTCGAGCATCAGGACGAGGTCGAAAGCGCGCTCGATGTGTTCAGTCAGGATGGCTTTGCGGAAAATGTCGTGCGTCGCCGCGAGCCGCTTGATCGCTGGACGCTCTATCATTCGCGCGGGCCGGAGGAGCAGTGGCTCTGCCAGCTCGATTATCTCTGGCTATCGCCCGCCCTTGCCGCCGCCAACGCCAAGCGCATCCCTGAAATCATCCGCCACGGACAGCCCTACCGTACCATCTTCCCGCCCGGGCAGGAGGTGGAGCGCTACCCGCGCACCGGCTGGGACAGGCCGAAGGCATCCGACCATTGCCCCGTCGTCATGACACTGGATCTCTTATGACACCAAACTTTTCAGAAGATCTTTCAGCCTTTCCGCCGGAACAGACGGTGTTTCCGATCGCAGGCTCGAATCTGCGCGTACTCGATGGCGATCACCCGCTGCTCGTTGAGAACAGACCGGCGATCCGCGAGAACTGGGAGCGGGAAATCGCCGCCAATCCGGCGCTCTTCGATGGTCGCATGGTATTGCAGCACCGGCTGAAGCTCTCCCGAGAGGGGATTGCGAGCGAGGCCTATTCCGTTCCGTTCTCGACCTTCATGTGGTGGCGTAGGCAGCCGGAGCGGAAGGGCGCCATTCATCTCTTCGCCTATCCGGTGCTGGAATCAGCCGACGGTGCGCTGGTCGCGATTCGCATGGGCGCGCATACGGCCAATGCCGGCCAGGTCTATTTCGCCGCCGGCTCACTGGAGCCCGAGGATATCGTTGACGGGCGCTGCGATATCGACAGCAACATGGCCCGTGAGGTGATGGAGGAGACAGGTCTCGACCTCTCCGATGCCGTTGCAGGTGACGGGCTCCACGCCAGCCACATCAGGCGCTCGGTCTCGATTTTCAAGCTTTTCCGCTTCGATATGACGGCCGACGAGATGGTCGATTTCATTAGCCGTCATATGCTGGTTGCCGAGGACAAGGAAATCGCAGGCGCTGTTGCGATCCGCTCCGCCGATCCCAAGGCTCAGCCTTACAATGCCGCCATGCTGCCGATCATCGACTGGTATTTCACAGGCAAGCGGGCCTGAAGCTTGCGCTCGGGCGTCCCGTCGGGCAGGTTGGCGGCTCGATGACCGATTCAGGGAGGCCGATGTGGCGTTAAGCTACAGTGTCTATGACGTGTTCACCGACATCAAGCTTGCCGGCAATCCGCTGGCCGTGATCTTTGACGGCGAGGGACTTGAGGACACGGCGATGCAGGCGATCGCCCGCGAAACGAACCTGTCCGAGACGGTGTTCGTGCAGCCGGCCGACAATCCCGCCTATACGGCGCGTATCCGCATCTTCACGCCTGGCCGTGAACTGCCCTTTGCCGGTCATCCGACCGTCGGTACGGCGATTGCGCTGGCGGAGAAGGCGCATGGGGCGGGAACAATCGACCTCGTTTCGGTACTGGAGGAAAATGTCGGGCCGGTGCGCTGTGCCGTCAGGCTGCGGGAAGGTGAGGCGAGCTTTGCCGAATTCGACCTGCCGCGCAAATCGCACCAGATACCACTGCCGCTCGACAAGCTCGGCATTGCCGACGCGCTATCGCTGAAGACGACCGAAATCGGCTTCGAGAATCATGTGCCGTCGATCTGGAGCGCAGGCGTTCCCTTTCTCCTGGTGCCGGTCCATGACGTCGGCGCGGCAGAGCGCCTGGAGTTCGACCCGCAGCTCTGGGAAAAGACGGTGCCCTTCGTCGATGGCGCGCTCGCCTCGGCCTATATCTACTGCCGCGGCGGCGTGAACCATGTGGCCAAGTTCCATGCTCGCATGTTTGGAAGCGGCATGGGCATTTCCGAGGACCCGGCCACCGGCTCGGCAGCCGCCGCTCTCTCGGGCGCGATCAACCATTTCGACCGGCTGACGGATGGGCATCACCCGCTCCTCATCGAGCAGGGTTTGGAAATGGGCCGCCCGTCCTTCATTCACCTGCATATGGATATCGAAGGCGGCGCTATTTCGAATGCCCGGATCGGCGGCCAGGCAGTGCGGATTGCGACCGGCACGCTCGACCTTTGATTTCATTGGATTTCCGGCACCTGACAAAAAAACTTCGCAATTAACCAAAGAATTTTCGACAGGGCGCTAGACAAGCCGGACGATCCTATTTATATGCCCCGTCACACCGCGCAGCCAAGCGCGGACGGGTGATTAGCTCAGTTGGTAGAGCAGCTGACTCTTAATCAGCGGGTCGTAGGTTCGAGCCCTACATCACCCACCACTTTCTCCTTCAAAGAGAAGAGAAGCCAGAAACAAAGCCTTTGATATCAAAGGCTTGTTGGCTTTTTCTGTTTTTCTGATTCCGGCGCCTCCGTTGGCGGGAATCAGCGAATTGCCCTTTCCAGACATTCTGCCCTTGCCCGAAGTCGTCTCCGGTATTTAACTCGCTGGAGCGAAGTCCTTGCTGCGGTATCTACCCTCGCAACCCTATCCCCGGAGGAGTGCCCAATGAGCGGTGACAAAGAGAACAATGTCGGCGCATATCGGCTGGATGAGAAGGTGCTCAATGTGCTCGGTGCCTATCACCAGCGGATCGACGAGGAGCGCGGCAATCCGCGCCAGGAGGCGCCGGGCGGACGCGACGGCGGGCAGGATCAGCGGATGCGGGCGGTCGGCCCCGAGACGGGGCGGTTTCTCAACATTCTCGTCCGGAGCCTGACGGCGCCGACCATTCTCGAGCTGGGCACGTCTTTCGGTTATTCCGGCATCTGGCTCGCCGAGGCGGCACGGGCGACCGGCGGGCGGCTGATCACCATGGAAGTGCACGGCTATAAATCTGCGCATGCGCAGGCAATGGCGGAGAGGGCAGGGCTTGGCGACCATATCGATTTCCGGGTGGGCGATGCGGTCGCGATGATCCGCGAATTGCGGGGCAAGGTCGATTTCGTGCTCGTCGATCTCTGGAAGGATCTCTATCTGCCGTGCCTCGAAGCCTTCTATCCGAGGCTCAATGCGGGTGCGATCGTCGTTGCCGACAACATGATTTATCCGGCGACAGAAGACGTGACGATCTATGCTCGGGCCATCCGCGGCAAGCCCGGGATCACGAGCGTGCTGCTGCCGGTCGGATCGGGGCTGGAGGTCAGCCGCTACGAGCCGGAGTGAGTCTCAGACGGATTTTCACCAGAGGCCGGGAAACAGCCGGTACTTCACCTTGCGGMAATAATCCTCATAACCGGGCAGGTCCCGGCGCAGATGGCGCTCCTCGTCGATGAGGCGCAGGATCAGGCCGACGAAGATCAGCGGTACGATGACGAGGCCCCACAGGGAGGCCAACGCAAGCGGAATGCCTGATGCAAGCGGCAGGACGCCGGCATACATCGGGTGGCGCACGAGGGCGTAGAGGCCTGTGGAGACGACCTTCTGGTCCTCGGAGACCTGGATGGTGGCCGACGCAAAGGTATTTTCCCTGAGAACGAAGACGACGAAGAGGAAACCTGCCGATATCAGCAGGTTGCCAAGAATGATTGCCMACACCGGGACCGCCGACCAGCCGAACCGGTAATCGAGCACCGAGACGATGATGAGGGCGATCATCACCACGCTGGTGAAGAGCTGGATGCGCTTCTGGACCGGCTCCGTTTCGGCGKCCGGGCCGGCGCGCATGCGCTTTTCCAGAAGTGCCGGGTCGCGATAGTAGAAATACACCGATGAGCCGGCCGACCAGGCGGCGAAATTGGCGATGAAGAGCCAGCCCTGCCAATAGGCGAGCGTGCCTGCCACCAGGAAGACCATGACGGCGAGGGCCACCAGGAACTTGGCGTTGGCTTCGGCGGCCCTGCGGCCGAGATCGGGTGCTGCATTCTGCATGACACCTCCTTGTACTCATGATCCGCAATCCACTTTGCGGCTTCGCCTTTAGAATATGCAAAGCAGACGCGTGATATCAAACCACCGCCGGAGGCACGGATTCCGATCATCAGGGCAAGGGTGCTCTGTCTTGTGTGCCTTCAGGCGATTGATCATGCTGCCCTGCGGGGATTGGGAGATTCGGTGGAAATGGGCAAATCCGTTGATGGTGCTGACGTGAAGACGAAGCTTTCCATCGTCGCGCCCTGCTACAACGAAGCCGAGGGGCTGAATGAGTTCTGCCGGCGGGCGCGGGCGGCAGCGGAGGCCGTAGCCGGCCAATCCTTCGAGATCATCCTCGTCGATGACGGCTCCAGCGATGATACGTGGGACGTCATATCGGGGCTTGCGGCAGACATTCCGCAGGTGCTCGGCGTCAAGCTTCTGCGCAATCACGGCCACCAGCTTGCGGCGACCTCGGGCCTTGCGGTGACGCGCGGCGAGCGCGTGCTGCTGATCGATGCCGATCTTCAGGATCCGCCGGAGCTGTTGGCGCAGATGATGGCGATCATGGATCAGGGGGCCGATGTCGTTTACGGGCAGAGGAGCGAGCGCAAGGGCGAAACGAAGTTCAAGCTTGTTACCGCTTCGGTCTTCTACCGGCTGCTGACGCGGCTGACGTCCATCTCGATCCCGCAGGACACAGGCGATTTCCGGCTGATGAAGGCGCGCATTGTCCATATCCTCCTCAATATGCCGGAGCGGCATCGCTTTATCCGCGGCATGGTGAGCTGGATCGGCGGCAGGCAGGTGGCACTGCGTTATACGCGCGATGTCCGCTATGCCGGCTCGACGAAATATCCGCTGCGCAAGATGATCCGCTTCGCGATCGATGCGATCACCAGTTTCTCGATCATTCCGCTGCGCATCAGTGCCTGGATGGGGCTTATTTCGGCCGTCTTCGCGGTGGGGCTTTTGGTCTACACGCTCGTGCAATGGTTCGAAGGCAATGTCATCACCGGTTGGTCAAGCATCATGGCTGCCATATCGGCCTTGAGCGCCATCCAACTGATCGCGCTCGGCACGCTCGGCGAATATGTCGGCCGGCTGGTGCAGGAGCATAAGCGCCGACCGATGTTCATGATCGACTGCGTGGTGCAGGGCGAGGTCACGTCCGAGCTGCCGGATGATTTTTCCGAACTCGATACTGCCAGCCGCAGATCCGAACTCGGCAAGCTTTCGCCGGCAAGTGTGACCGCGAAGCCGATTGAGACGGCTGTTGGACACTGATATCGATTGTTGCCGAACATGTTGACAAAAAATTCAGCCTTGGCGGCAATTGACCTTTCCGATCTGGCATAAGCGGCGTATGCAGGCTGAACTCCCTCCGCGCGGCTTGTCTCCTCGTTTTCCCGCCCTTTCCCGCGCATTCAGGAATTCGCATTGGCAGATCGATGACTGCAGTTCAGACGGATGAGAAGACAGATGGGGCGGCAAGCGTCCGCCAGGCCAAGATCGTAGCGCTGGTCGTTGCTGTTTCCTTCTTCATGCAGATCCTCGACGGTACGATCGTCACCACCTCGCTGCCGCAGATGGCGACGAGTTTCGGTGTGCAGCCGGTCGCCATGAGCATCGGCATCACCGTCTACATGCTGACCACGTCGGCCTTCATTCCGCTTTCCGGCTGGCTCGGCGACCGGTTTGGCGCGCGGCGCGTCTTTCTCGTGTCGATTGCCGTCTTCACCTTGGCATCGCTGTTCTGCGGCCTGTCGGGAAGCCTGACGGAGTTCGTCATCGCGCGCGCGGTGCAGGGCGTCGGCAGTGCGCTGATGACGCCGGTGGGGCGCATCATCGTGTTGAAAAATGCCCGCAAGTCCGAGCTGGTGCAGGCGATCGCGCTGATCACCTGGCCGGCGCTGACCGCACCCGTCGTCGGGCCGGTGCTCGGCAGTTTCATCACCACCTATGCAAGCTGGCACTGGAATTTCCTCATCAATATCCCGATCGGCCTCGTCGGCATTGCGCTCGTGCTGCGCTTCGTGCCGGAGCAGCGAGAAGAGCGCGTCGGGCCTCTCGACATCAAGGGCTTCTTCCTGAGCGCGGCGGGGCTGACCTCGCTGCTTGCGGCGCTCGAACTGTCGGTCAAAGGGCAGGGCKGGTTCGTGCCGCTCCTCGTGCTGCTTGCCGCCGGCATCGTCCTTTCCGTCATGGCGACGCGGCACTTTCTGCGGGCCGACAATCCGCTGCTCGATCTCTCGGCCTTCAAGGTTCAGACCTTCTCGATGACGACGCTTTCGGCGGGCACGGCCTGCCGAGTCGCGATCAATGCCACGCCCTTCCTGCTGCCACTGCTCTTCCAGCTCGGTTTCGGCCTGAGCTCGATTGCCGCCGGCACCTATCTGCTGGTCTATTTCCTCGGCAATCTCGGCATGAAGGTAGTGACGACGCCGCTCCTGCGGTTCTTCGGCTTMCGCAACGTGCTCTTCTTCAACGGCATCATCGCTGCCGCCTCAATCGTCGCCTGCGGCTTGCTGACGCCGGAAACGCCTGCGATCATCATCTCGGCGCTGCTCTTCATTGCCGGGCTTTCGCGGTCGATGGAATTTACGGCGCTCAATACGCTCTCCTTTGCCGATATCGGCCCGACGCAGAGAAGCTCGGCCTCGACGCTGTCGAGCATGTTGCAGCAGATTTCCATGCTGCTCGGCGTTGCGGTGGCGGCGGCCGTGCTCAACATTTCCTCGGGGCTTCGGGGTGCAGCGGACCCTGTTCTCGGCGATTTCCGCTGGGCGTTCTTCGTCGTCGGCATGATCGGCTTCTTGTCCTGCCTGCGCTTCCTGCAGCTTGCTGCCGATGCGGGTGCCGAGGTTTCTCACCACCGGCGCTTTCAAAAAAGCTGACTTTCCGCGGAACCATTTGCCTTCCCTTGCGTTTACGGCACTGATTTTCAGTATTCGTGTTCGCGATTTTTTAGAGGGCTTCCGGCCGCAGCCGGGAAGGGTCGACATTCTCGATGGCATTCTCCTTCGATCTGCCTGGCGTCAGGCATCACATGATACCAAAGGCTAGGTGCTGTTTACGCGCGCCTGTCCATGCAATACGACAGTCTCATGCAGAAAGACTCGGCGGCCTCACAGCCGGTATTGCTGCGGGAAAATGCCCGGAGGCAGAATGAGCGAGTCCAACGGCGATACGGGTGGAACGATCCGTATCCTCTATATCGATGACGATGAAGCGCTGGCGCTGCTGATGCAGAAGAATCTCGGCCGCCGCGGCTTTACGCTCGAATGGGCAAGCGACGGAGCTTCCGGCCTTGCGGTGCTTGCCGAAGGCGGCATCGAGGCCGTCGTTCTCGATCATTTCCTGAAGGCCGAAACCGGGCTCGATATCCTGCCGCGCATCATCGCGATGCCCAACCATCCGCCTGTGATCTATGCCACCGGCTCCGGCGATACGAGCATTGCGGTCGCAGCACTGAAGGCCGGCGCAGACGACTATGTTCTCAAGGGCATTTCGCCCGATTATTTCGATCTTCTGGCTGCCGCCCTCGAACAGGGGCTGGAGCGGGCGCGCTTCCGCCGTGACACGGCGCAGGCGCAGGAGGTGATCCGCCAGCAGCGTGACCATGCGGAAATGCTGCTTGCCGAAGTCAATCACCGCATCGCCAACAGCCTCGGCCTCGTCGGCGCGCTGATCCGCATGCAGTCCTCCATGACCAGCGACCAGGTAGCGATCGACGCTCTGCAGGAAACGCAGATGCGTATCAATGCGATCGCCAGCGTCCACCGCCGTCTCTACACCAACCGGCAGGTCGGCACGGTGCAGGTGGATGAATATCTGAGCAGCCTCCTGACCGAGCTCGAAGCCTCGATGCGAGACGAGAAACGGCCGCATCGCGTGGTGCTGACTTCCCAGCCGGTCAATCTGGCGACCGACAAGGTCATCACGCTCGGCCTCATCGTCAGTGAACTCGTCACCAACGCCTTCAAATATGCCTATCCGGATGGTGTTCCCGGCGAGATTACCGTGATCGTCGAGCATGAGAGCGATGTGCTGCGTGTGACGGTCGAGGATGCCGGCCGCGGCTTCGAGCAGGACGGCCCGCCGAAGGGGACCGGTCTCGGCACAAAGATCCTGACCGCCATGGCCTCCAGCCTGAAATCCGAACTCGTCTATGATCCGGAGCATCGCGGCACGAGAGCGATGCTGGTCTTTTCCGTAAGCTGACGTAGCTTTTGTAGTCTGGTTCGGTTTTCGTGAGCTGACGTGGTCTTTTTTGTAAGCTGACGCTTGGGGGAGCATCATGAATACGGATAGCGTCTGCACGCCGGGCGAAGTTTATGATTTTTGGTTCGTTCGCTGCAGCCGCAAGGAATGGTTCAGCTCGACTGCAGAACTGGACGAGGAAATCCGGGCGCGGTTTCGTGCCACCCACCTGTCGCTTGCCCTTGAAGTCACCGAGGAATGGCGCTCCAGCCCCGAGAGCCGGCTTGCGGCCGTGATCGTGCTCGACCAGTTTCCACGCAACATCTACCGCGCGACGCCACTTGCCTTTGCGACCGATGGGCTGGCGCTGCGCGAGGCGAAGCTTGCGCTTGCCAATGGTGCGGATCAGTCGGTGGAGGGTATCCTGCGAACCTTTTTCTACATGCCGTTCGAGCATGCAGAAGATCTCGTTGAGCAGGATCGCTCGGTGGCACTTTTCACAGCGCTCGGCGACGAGGAGTTTCGTGATTATGCGCTTCGCCACCGCGAAGTGATCGCGACATATGGCCGTTTTCCACACCGCAATGCCCTTGTCGGGCGCGAGTCGAGTGATGCCGAACTGGCCTATCTCGCGCTTCCCGGTTCCGGTTTCTGAGCTGCCACCTCGAAATTCCGCCTTTCTGTCGCCTTTCTTTCCTATAAGAAGCGGTCAATTACCTGATGAGACGAATCCACGCGGGGGCTTCTTGCGCTTGATACACTGGCTGCTTCGCACCGTTCTTCTGCTTTCGCTGGCTGTTGCCGGCCTGCATTTCGATGGAAGGGCCGCTTCTGCGCAGACCCCGCAGCCGGCGGCTGAGGCTCAGACCCAGACGACGCCGGCCCAATCGGCTCCGGTTCCGGCGGCTCCGGCAGAGGCTGCGCCGGCCGAGGCGCCGCTCGCCAGTACCGGCCTCGATCAGGCGCTGAAGGATATCGACAAGGCGAAGAACGAGCTTGCTTCGCTGCAGGACCGCGTCAAGCAGAATGTCGACGATGACGACGGTCTGGTGGAGCTTGCCGGCAAGACCGACGAGCTCGGCCGCACCGTCATCGCCACGTCCGTCAGCCTGCGGCCGCGGTTCGACCAGATCAAGAGCCGCCTTGCCGAGCTCGGCGAACCGCCGAAGGACGGGCAGCCGCCGGAAGCGCAGATCGTCACCGAAGAGCGTAACGCGCTGACGGCCGAGCGCTCGCAGATCAACGCCGTCACGGGTGACGCGGAGAATCTGTCGATCGCTATCACCAAGCTTTCCAACGTGATCACGGCGACGCGCCGCCAGCTTTTTGCCGATACACTGTTCCGGCGCACCGAGATCTCCGTCTCCGTCTTCGACGATGCGACCAGTGCCTTCGTGCAGGAAGTGAGCGAGTTTTCCCAGACGCTTTCGAGCTGGATTACCTTCGTCTGGAAGTTCAAGGCCCTGTCGCTGTTTGCGGCGATCTTCCTGTCGCTCGCGACGGCCCTGATCCTGCTCTCGGGCGGCTACCGGCTTTTCGGCCAGTATCTGCGGCGCGACGTCAATGTCGAAGAACCTTCCTATATCAGCCGTCTTGCCTTTGCCTTCTGGTCGACGCTGATCCGCACGGCGGCGCTCGATGTGCTGCTGGTGACGTCGCTGATCTTCCTCGACGGCTTTAATGTGCTGAGGAGCGACATCACGCCCGTGATCGMCGCGCTCTTCGGCTCGATCGGTCTCGTCTATTTCGTCGGCCGCTTCGTCAATGCGGTCTTCGCGCCGAATGATCCGTCCTGGCGCCTGGTGCGCCTTTCCAATCTCGGCGCGCGCTCGGTCGGCTACTGCCTGATCGCCATGGC
Source organism: Rhizobium sp. 05L429 (assembly GCF_056397645.1). Lineage (NCBI taxonomy): Bacteria > Pseudomonadati > Pseudomonadota > Alphaproteobacteria > Hyphomicrobiales > Rhizobiaceae > Rhizobium > Rhizobium sp. 05L429. The sequence continues at coordinate 259,008 of NZ_JBFTNV010000006.1, forward strand.
GGTGGTCAACGCGCTCGACTATCTCTTCGGCGCCATCGGCGAGGCGATGGGCTCGCCGCTGGTTTTGACGGTCGTGCGCAGCCTGCTTGCGGCACTGATCATCGGTCTCATCCTGATTGCCGTATCCTTCGGAAAGCCGATGCTGGCGAGGAACGGCGATCCCGATGCGCCTGGCCGCCACTGGCCGCGCGGCATGGCGATCCTGTTGCGCGTCTTCGGTGCCGGGCTGATCCTTGCTGCACTTTCGGGCTATGTGGGCCTGGCACGTTTCGTCGCCACGCAGCTCATAATCACCAGCGCCATCGTGGTGACCACCTATATCGGCCTGCTGCTCGGCAAGGCGATCTCACGGCAGGACAATTTCGGCGATACGTTCCTCGGGCGTTTCCTGGAAACCCGCTTCAAGCTCGGGCCTGTTGCGATCGACCAGGTGGGTCTGGTTGTCGGCCTGCTGATCTATGCGGTCGCGCTCTTGACCGGCATTCCGCTCATCCTGCTGCTCTGGGGCTTCCACGTGCAGGATCTGCAGCTGCTTGCTTACAGGCTGTTTACGGAAGTCCGTCTCGGCGGCATCAGCATTTCGCTGCTCGGCATCTTTACCGGCATCCTGCTCTTTGCCGGCGGTTATCTCGCGACGCGCTGGGTGCAGAAGTGGCTGGACAGCAATGTCATGGCGCGCAGCCATGTCGATCTCGGCGTGCGCAATTCGGTGAAGACGGGCATCGGCTATCTCGGCGTCGGTGTGGCCKCCATCTTCGGCGTTTCGGCGGCGGGCATCGACCTTTCCAATCTCGCGCTCGTCGCCTCGGCGCTGTCCGTCGGTATCGGTTTCGGCCTGCAGAACATCGTGTCGAACTTCGTTTCCGGTCTGATCCTGCTTGTCGAACGTCCCTTCAAGGTGGGCGACCATGTCGTGTCCGGCACGGCCGAAGGTATCGTCAAGCGCATCTCGGTGCGCGCCACCGAAATAGAGACCTTCCGCAAGCAGTCGATCATCGTGCCGAATTCCGAACTCATCAACGGGCTCGTCGGCAACTGGACGCATCGCAACAAGATCGGCCGTTCGGAAATCCCGGTTTCCGTAAGCTACGAGGCCGATCCGCGAAAGGTGATGGATATCCTGCTGGAACTCGTTTCCAAGGTGCCACTGGTGATGCGCAATCCGGAGCCGCATGTCGAGTTCCTGCGCTTCGGCCCCTATTCGCTGGATTTCGAGCTGCGCTTCTTCCTCGCCGACATGGGTGACGGCATGGCGGTGCGCAACGATCTCAGGATCGAGATCCTTAGGCGCTTCAGGGCGGAAGGCATCGAGATCCCGCTGCCGCAGAGCGATCTGACCATCCACCGGCAGGCGAATGCCGAGGCGGAGAAGGCGCTTGTCCAAAAGCCTGATGAGCCCGAGGACGCCGCGGCCGAAAATGAGGCCAGGGACGACGAGACGGTGGAAGACGAGCAGCCGGTGCGCCAATTGCGCAGCAAGGCGGCCGATGGCAAGCTCAAAGGCTGAACGGGGCATTCAGCGCTCATTCACGGCTGTGGTGCTATAACCTCAGGCAATCGATCGCTGCCGGGCAGCGACGAGCGCTCGAGGGGAGGGCGTATAGCCTATGTCGCATGTCGTGACACGTTCCGCAGTCGCATTTCTTCTTCTCCTTTCCGCCGCACCTTTGGCGCAGGCGGCCTCCGTCACCAACAAGGACGAGGCGCCCGTGGTGTTGACCGTCACTGAAGGCGGCAACCGTGTGGAAGTCGTCGTCGACGCCGGCGCTTCCGAAAGGTTCTGTCCCTCCGGCTGCTTCATGACGACGCCCGATGGCGATCGTATCGGGCTTTCCGGCGACGAGACGATCGAGATCGTCAAGGGTTCGGCCGTCGTCAAGTGACGGCGGCTTGAGCCTGGTTATTGCCGATTTTTATGATTTTTTGAGCCTCACGGCTTTTGACGCTTGTCTATTTACAGGTGGTCGCGGCAAGCTTTTCGCATGTCGTAAACAGGCCTCTCACGGCTCATGCCTCGCTGCATAGTTCGCGACAATGGTTCGTCCGGGTATCGCAGGCCGGACATTCGGTTGAAGAGGGTATTATTCCATGAAATCACATGCGCGGGCAGTGGTCATCGGCGGCGGCGTGGTCGGCGTTTCGACGCTCTATCACCTTGCGAAGAAGGGATGGGGCGACAGCGTGCTCATCGAGCGCAAGGAGCTGACCTCTGGCTCGACCTGGCATGCGGCGGGCCTCCTGCCGCTCTTCAACATGAGCTATTCGGTCGGCCAGATTCACAAATATTCCGTCCGCTTCTATCAGGAACTGCAGCAGGAAACCGGCATGAATGTCGGTTTCAGCAAGGTTTCCAACATTCGTCTCGCCCGCACCAGGGATCGCTGGGACGAATTTATGTATTATGCCGGCATTGCCGAAACGATCGGCGTGAAGGTCAATATCCTGACGCCCGAGCAGGTGAAGGAGATCTGGCCGCTCTGTGAGACCGATGGACTGCTCGGCGCCATTCAGCATCCCGATGACGGCTATATCCAGCCGGCGGACCTGACGCAGGCGCTTGCCAAGGGTGCCCGCGACTACGGCGCCACGATCTACCGCAACACGACGGTCACCGCCATCGAGCAGCAGCCTGACGGGTTCTGGAAAGTGACGACGGACAAGGGCGAGATTATCGCCGAACACGTCATTTCCTGCACCGGCAACTTCGCCCGCAAGACCGGCGACATGGTCGGCATCAACATCCCGGTCATCCCGGTCGAGCACCAGTATATCGTCACCGAGCCGCATCCCGATATTCTCGCCCGCAAGGCCAAGGGCCTGCCGGAAATGGGCGTGCTGCGCGAGGCTGACAGCGCCTGGTATATGCGCGAGGAAAATGGCGGGCTGCTGCTTGGCCCCTACGAGCACGGCGCGCCTGTCTGTTATGTCGACGGTCCGTCCGATGACAGCGAATACGAGCTGTTCCAGGAAGAGCTCGACCGGCTGATGCCGCATATCGAAACGGCGATCGCCCGCGTGCCTGCCTTCGGCGAAGTCGGCATCAAGAAGGTTTATAATGGCGCGATCGCCTATACGCCCGACGGCAACCCGATCGTCGGTCCCACACCGGGGCTCAAGAATTTCTGGCTGAATGAAGGCCATTCCTTCGGCATAACCGCCGCCGGCGGCGCCGGCTGGCAGCTTGCCGAATGGATCGTCGATGGCGAGCCGACCGTCGACATGATGGGCGTCGATCCGCGCCGTTTCGGCCCTTACGCGAAGGAAGGCTACCTCATCGCCAAGAACGAGGAAGCCTATGCCAACGTCTTCACCATGCACTATCCGGATGAAGAGCGCTCCGCCGCCCGTCCGCTGAAGACGACGCCGGTCTACGACCGCCTGAAGAAGCTCGGTGCGGTCTTCGGCTCCGTCTATGGCTGGGAACGCGCCAACTGGTTTGCGCCCGAGGGCTATGACCTGCCGAAGGACCAGATCGGCGTTGGCGCCGATGTCCTGACCAACCACAATCATTCCGACCCTACCGAGGACGGCCGCGTCCTGGAGCGCTGGTCGTTCCGCCGCTCGAACTATTTCGAGCATGTCGGCAACGAAGTCCTGAACGTCAACAAGAATGTCGGCGTGCTGGACATGTCGGCCTTCGCCAAGGCACTGGTCACAGGTCCCGGTGCGCGCGCATGGCTGGAATCGATTTTTGCCAACGCGATCCCGAAGAAGCGCGGACGTATCGCGCTCTGCCACATGCTGACCAGGGAAGGCGGCGTGCGCGCCGAATTCACCGTCTATGAAAGCGCGCCTGGCACTTTCTACCTCGTCTCTGCCGGCGCCTATGAGGCGCATGACCACGACTATATGCGCAAGCTGCTGCCGACAGACGGCAGCGTGAAGTTCACGCCGATCACGCAAGGCTGGGGCGTGCTTGTTCTCGCCGGTCCAAAGTCGCGCGATGTGTTGAAGAAGCTGACCCGCGCCAGCCTCGACAACAAGGATTTCCCCTGGCTATCAGGCAAGGAGATCTCGGTCGGTGCAGCAACCGCCCATGCGCTGCGCGTCAATTTCGTCGGCGAGCTCGGCTGGGAGCTGCATCATCCGATCGAGATGCAGAACTACATTTTCGACAAGCTGATGGAAGCCGGTGCCGAATTCGGCATCAAGCCTTTCGGCATCCGCGCCATGCTGTCCATGTCGGTGGAAAAGTCCTATCGCCTGATCCCGCGCGAAATGTCGATCGAATATAATGCTTATGAATCCGGCCTCGACCGCTTCATCAAGCCGGAAAAGGAATTCCTCGGCCGTGAGGGCCTGCTTTCCTACAAGGAAAAGGGCCTGAAGTGGAACTTCGCGACGCTTGTCGTCGAGACCGGCAATGACGTCGATGCGCGCGGCTCGGAGGCAATCTACAACGAGGCGGGCGAGCTTGTCGGCCGCGCCACCAACGGCACTTTCGGCTTCCGTATCAATCGCTCGCTGGCGCTTGCCATGCTGCGGCCCGATTACGCCAAGGAAGGCACGAAGCTGAAGATCAAGATCCTCGGCACCACGTACAACGCGACCGTCGTCGGTGAGAGCCCGTTCGACACCGAGAACGCAGCACTTCGTGGCTAAGGGATATCGCGACGCGCTTTAAGTCTATGTTTAGCGCGAGATGCTTCAATTTCTTAAGCATATGGACAAGAAAAGGGCGGCCGCATCATCGG